>NZ_CALEMX010000001.1 GCF_937910335.1 uncultured Gimesia sp.
ATAGCGGAAAGAGAATGAGAGGTATGAGAAATCGAGTCTGAGCCGAAATCGAGTCTGAGCCCAGCGATTGCTTTTATTTGACTCAAAATTGTCGGGAAACGCAATAGTCTATTTCTCGGATGATCTGAAATACCTGATATGGCGATCCTGTGATTTTAGATCGGTGGGGATTATACTTGCGATCATGTTAAAGCGGATTACTTTGCACAATTTTATGAGTCATTCACATACCGTGATCGATTTGTCGCCCGGTCTGACCGTTCTGACTGGACCGAATAATTGCGGTAAGTCGGCCTTCGTGTCTGCGCTACAGAATCTGGCAGAGAATACCAAAGGTAATTACATGATCAGACATGGCGCTAAAGAGTGCCGCGTGATTGTGGAAACATACGATGGACATACTATCGAATGGAAGCGTAAGAAGAAAAACGCAAGTTATTGTATTGATGGAATTGACATTCATCGAAAAACTCCCGATCAATTACATGAGGTGCTTAAACTTTCAAAAGTCAAAGTGGGAGACAGTGATGAGTTTGATGTTCATTTCGGTGAGCAAAAGTCGCCAATTTTCCTGCTTGGTGAGCGTGGCAGTCGGGCAGCTGCTTTCTTTGCTTCCTCTTCAGATGCCTCTGTCCTGATCGAAATGCAGAAACTGCATCGTACCAAGGTCAAATCTGCGCAACAGGAGTTCCAACGCTTGCAGGCAGAATTAACACAGACCTGCGCGATAGTTGATGTCCTCGCACCTGTTCCTGATCTGGAAACAAAGTTAGAGGAGCTCGATAATACCTATGAGGAACTAATTAAAGAAGATCAACAGATTCAACAGTTGGGATCATTCATCCAGGAGTGGGAGCGATCATCTCAATCGGTATCAAAGCTGAAGCATACTGTTCAAACTTTGGATTTATTGCCTGAGGAACTTCAACAGGAAAATGAAAAACCGATCGAACTGCTGACTCAGCGGTTGCAAGACGTAAATCAGCAGGTCAGACAAACGCAATTCAATGTCATCGCTTTGACAGGCTTAGAGGAACCGCCTGAGTTGCATGAGACACTTTTGTTGACAAGGGTGATCAATGAATTCCAGATTCAGGATCAAAACCATAATCAGGCCAGGACGACGAGCTTGTGTCTGAAGCATCTGGATGAACCACCAGCGTTGTCAGACACAGAACCATTGCAGAATGGGATTGAGAAAATTGAGTGTGCAGCAGAGCGGGTTGATGTAGACCGAGCGGAATACATGATTTTGGAGAATTGCGCACTACCCCCTGTGATGGATGACATACAGGGCTTGGTATCAATCTGTCGGCAGTGGGAAGAAACGCAAAACCAGCTGGATCAGTTGCAACAAATCTGTCACAAGTGTAACGCAGAGCATGCTGCTGTTCGTGCTGAATTGGAGGATTGGGTCAAGAAAAATCCGAGCTGTCCCACCTGTGGTGCAGAACTGGAGCCGGAACAGTTTTTACAGGCAGCAGAAACCGGACTGAAGGGGCATGCACATGGAGCGTGATTCCTATTGCGGTGTGCTGTTGATTGGTGATCCTCATGTGGAGGGGCGGGTTCCCGGTTTTCGGAAAGATGAATATCCAGAGGTTGTTCTGGAAAAGTTACGCTGGTGCCTGAAAACGGCTCAAGATCAGAATCTGCTTCCCGTCATTCTCGGCGATTTATTTCATGTTCCCCGTGATAATCAGAATTCGTTACTTTGTCAGTTAATCAATCTGTTTGATTCTCCCGTTTATGGGATCTATGGAAATCACGACTGCCGGGAAAATCAACTGACCGAGCACGATACTCTGAGCATTCTTATCCAGGCAGGCAAGTACCATCTGCTCTCAGCAGAAACGCCCTGGCGGGGGAAGATGCAGGGCCAATCGGTGATCGTCGGCGGTACTTCCTGGGGGCAAAAATTACCCAGGTCGGTTGAGTTTGAAAACGAAGAGGAAGATTCTTTAATTATCTGGGTGACACATCATGATCTGATTGTACCCGGTTACGAAGAACAGGGTCATTTTAAGCCGTATGAAATAGTGGGTGTGGATTATGTAATCAACGGCCATATTCACCGGACTCTGAAAGATGTAGAAAAAGGGCAGACGACGTGGGTGACGCCTGGTAACATTGTGCGCAGATCGCGCAGCGATGCTTCACGGTCACATGTGCCTTCGGTTCTGAAACTGGAAGTTACGCCGGAAGGCTGGAAACGGTCAGTGCTTGAGGTGCCGCATCAGGCGTTTGATGAAGTGTTTTATGAAGAAGTATTAGAAGAAACCGAAGAGGGGGTTCCCTCGGCGTTTATTTCTGGATTGGCAGAATTACAGTCGAGACGAACAGATACTGGTGCTGGTTTACAATTATTCCTGGAGAAGAACCTGGAACAATTTAGCACAACGGTTGCAGACGAAGTACGAAATTTAGCAAGTGAGGTTTCGAGTAATGACATCGAATGATCAAAATGAAGCGCCTGATATTGAAACGTTGACGGCGCACTATCAGGAATTAAACAAACGCAAAATCGAATCGGAACGCGATCTGGTCAATGCGGAAAAAAATCTGGATGAACTGAAACAACAGGCGTTGAGTGACTACGGAACTGATAATCTAGATGAGTTAAAAGAGAAACTAGAGCAGATTAAAACAGAGAATGAACGGAAACGGGCCGAGTACCACCAGACTTTGGGGAAAATCGAAACAGAGTTGGCAAACATTGAAACAGAACATCAGGCGACAGATACACCTTAAACAAAACCTATTAGAATAAGACGAGACTCATGGCCAGGATGTTTTCTCAATCAGAGCCTTCCCGTTCTCAACAGGAATTGAGTTCTCCCAAAGCATTGCAGCGTCGATGCTGGGAGTTGTCAGCGGTACGTAAACAGAAAGGGAAAGAAAAGAAACAATTGACCAGACAGATCACGGAAACGGAGCAATATCTTGCCATTTCCGATCAGGTCTCTGAAGCGCTCGAAACTTTGAGCGGGCAGTTGTTTGAACAGCAACTGGAATTGATCCAGGAAAAACTAACCATTGCGCTGCAGGAAGTGTTGGAGCAGCCATTGAAATTGAAAGCCGTTGCCGAATGGAAACACAGAGGAGCCAGCGTCGACTTTCAGATCGAGCGGGAGGGAAACATTGAGGACATCATCCGCGGGCAAGGGGGCTCAGTGGCCAATATTCTGTCTGTGGGTTTGCGGATGTTTGCATTGATGACGTTAGACGAATCTGAGCACCGACGGGTACTTGTATTGGATGAGCAGGATTGCTGGTTGCGCCCCGATTTAGTGCCTCGTCTGGTGAAAATTATTCACGAAGCGGGAGAAGCGCTTGGCTTCCAGGTGATTATGATCAGTCACCATGATCCGGCCATGTTTGAACGGTATGCGGATTGTATTTATCAATTTACGCCTTCAAAAGAAGGAGTGCAGGTACAACGTGTGGAAACCGACTGGCAGTTGAGAGACTGATCTTAAGAGTGCTTTGGCATATTGTGAAAGGGTTTAGAAGATTTATGTCGGACGAGAAATATAAGACAGCCCCAGTTCCCACAGAAAAAATGCCTTCAGGAATTCCCTATATTATTGGAAATGAAGCGGCTGAACGCTTCAGTTTTTATGGGATGAAGGGGATCTTGGTTGTATTTATGAGCCAATACATGCTGAATGCTAGTGGTGAAGCAGATTATA
>NZ_CALEMX010000002.1 GCF_937910335.1 uncultured Gimesia sp.
TACACAAAGCAGCCGATCCAGAAACTCAATTTTAAAAATCATTTTAAATTGGGGTTGACCGAATCTCATTCAATTTCTATTCTCCCCGCATCATCAGCAATCACGCTGGTTTTTTAATCTAAGTTCAAACAATTCCTGATTACATCACTCCTCAGAATGACGATTGTCATTCCCTTTTTCAACCTTCAAGCAAATACCGGTGTCCGTTGAGCGATTTTATTCTCTCAATGGAAAGATCGTGTGTCCAAGGCATGGAAGCCAAGGCTCCGATCTTTTTGAATTTGAAAAAGAAAGATTTTGTCTGAGTCGCGTTTTTAAAAAATTGATACAACAGGCGAACAATCGCCTCCCGGAAGTAGTACAAGTCCTTCCCCCCCCTGGGCTACTGCTTCCGGGAATTTTTATGCGCCCTCAATCAATTTTCTCTTCAACCAGAGAGTGGTTTTTTCAACCCTCGAATCTTTCAACCCTCTCCGGGAAATCCATCCATCTTGCCAATCACCACGATCCCTGATTCGGAAACGGTAAACCCGCGACGCCTGTCGTTTTCCAGGTCATAACCGATCTCGCAATTCTTCGGGATGGTAACTCCTTTATCAACAATGGCATTACGAATCCGGGCGTGTCTGCCAACATTGACACCGGAAAATAGGATTGAATTATCGACCTCTGCCCAACTGTTAACACGTACGTTTGACGAAATGATCGATTGGCTGACGCGACCACCAGAGATAATCGACCCCGGGCAAACCGTACTATCCACAGCCTGACCAACGCGGGGCATCGATCCTTCACTTTGTGCAAAGACAAACTTGGGCGGAGGATCGGGTGGTTGATAAGATCTGATGGGCCAGGATTGATCGTATAAGTTCAATTGTGGATGAACAGAGATCAAGTCCATATTGGCTTCGTAATAAGAGTCGATGGTTCCCACATCTCGCCAGTAATATCCGTCGCCTGTATTTTTATCCTGAAAGGGATAAGCACGTACAAGATGATCATCGATAATGGAAGGAATGATATTATTTCCGAAATCATGAGAACTATCTAACTGTGTTGCATCGTAACAGAGTCGTTCAAACAGGAAATTCGTATTGAAAACATAGATTCCCATTGATGCCAGACTTTTCTCCGGATGGTTAGGCATCGCTGGAGGATTGATCGGCTTTTCTTCAAACTTGACCACGCGCAAATTCTCATCAACTCCCATCACTCCGAATTGGCTGGCTTCCTGCCGATCCACGGGAATACATCCGATCGTTGCCTCTGCTCCGGATTCCTGATGATCACGAATCAGCTTGGAATAATCCATTTTATAAATATGATCGCCGGACAGGATCAAAATATAATCGGATCTAGCACGCTCAATGGTATAAATATTCTGATAAACGGCGTCAGCAGTTCCCTGATACCATTGTTCGTCAATTCGCTGTTGAGGTGGCAATACATCGACGAATTCATTCAATTCCCGACAAAGAAATCGCCAACCGAGATTGATATGACGATCGAGACTAGCTGCTTTATACTGCGTTAGAATCAATATCCGACGTAAACCACTATTAATACAGTTGGAAAGCGTGAAATCAATAATTCGATAGCCACCTCCAAACGGAACCGCGGGCTTCGCTCGATCGCGGGTGAGAGGCTCCAGACGTGATCCTTTACCACCTGCCAGAACCAAAGCCAATATATTTCGCACGCTTGTTCCCTCCTTAACAATGGAACAGGACCTCAGTGGACTAATTCCTTTGTCCGTCATTGAGCTTCAAAAAAATCCTAGACCTATGTTGTAGCATCCTCCGACTATGAAGGGAATTCAAATAAACTCAGATTTGATGAACTTACATTTTCTTTCAAAATAATTCGGGATGGAATTTCTGATATGTAATTTTACACATACAAATTCATGAAGTTCGCATTGTTTACATCCTTCCGGCTTCTCTCAGAGAAATGATCGTTTTATAATTTGAGGCAATCCACTCGCACCAATCTGTCCGGAGACCGCGTCCATGAGTTCCACTGATGAAAAACTAACCAAATCATTTTATGATCGAATCAGTCATTCCTACGATTTACTTGCTGATTCCAACGAACATGTTGCTCGAGAAAAAGGGCTGACGGCACTGGGAATTGATGAAGGCGAAAAAGTGCTGGAAATTGGCTATGGGACCGGCCACTCGCTGGTCGCAATGGCTGTAGCAGCAGGCACGACAGGCCTGATTTATGGAGTAGACATCTCTGATGGAATGAAGAAAGTCTCCGAAAAACGCGTCACAGAAGCCGGCGTGGCAGATCGGGTGAAGCTCTCTGTGGCCAACACTCCTCCCCTGCCGTTTAAGGATCATACCTTCGATGTCGTCTCGATGAGCTTCACTCTCGAACTCTTTCCACTGGAAACCATTCCGGAAGTGCTTCAGGAAATCAAACGCGTACTGAAGCCGGGAGGACGTCTGGGTGTTGTCTCGATGGCTCTGCCCAAAGAAGGGGAAAAAGACAGCTTTCTCGAAAAGACTTACAAATGGATGCATCAGCATTTCCCGCATATTGTTGACTGCCAGCCCATCAATGCCGCAGGCTTCCTGAATGATGCAGGCTTTTCTATCAATGATGAAATCAATTTGGATATCTGGTCCATGCCTGTCGCGGTTCTTGTAGGCATAACACCTGAGTGATCCTCAAGTTCTCTTGACGTCTTCCAGAATCGGCTTTAATTGGGGATCGATTTTCAAATGCCCGCAAATCAAGACCATCCAGAGCCGGGAGAACCACAGACCGATTCTTCACAAACGGAACAATACCAGAAAAAACTGACGCTCTGGGATACCATCAACATTATCATCGGCATTGTGATCGGTGTTTCCATTTTTAAAGTTCCCAGTCTGGTATTTGCGAATGCAGGGTCAATTGAAGCGGGCGTAGTCATCTGGTGTCTGGGTGGTTTTTTGATGCTCGCCGGTGCACTCTGCTACGCCGAACTGGCATCCTCTTTACCTGAAACCGGTGGAGACTATGTCTTCCTCTCAAAAACTTATGGACGAGGAACCGGCTTCCTCTTTGGATGGGCACAATTCGTAGCCATCAATCCCGGTAACATCGGAATCATGTCTTACGTTTTCGCGCATTACGCGGCCTCGTTTCTAGAAGTTTCAGATGATTGGGCTGTGCTGCTAGCTGCCTTCTCTGCCTGTATCCTGATTTTTTTAAATCTACTCGGCCTGCTCATAGGAAAACGCGCACAAAACATTCTCACCCTTGCCAAAGTCATCGGGTTAGCAGCCATTGCCCTAACGGGATTTTATCTTGGCATGCAAAATACAAACTCGATACCAGAACTCCTTTCCACAAAATCACAGTCTGCTCCCAATTATGGTCTGGCAATGGTCTTTGTCCTCTATGCTTACGGCGGGTGGAATGATGCGGCCTTTGTCGCCGCGGAAGTCAAACAACCCGGTAAAAATATTCCCAAAGCTTTGATTTTCGGAAGCATCGGAATCACCGCGATTTACCTTATCATTAACGCTGCCTACGTTTGGGGACTGGGTTACGATGGCCTGCTCAAATCAGGAGCACCAGCCGCTGATCTACTTGGTAATGCCTGGGGACCGATGGGAGAAAAAGCCATCAGTCTGGTCATCATGATCTCCTCGTTAGGCGCCATTAACGGCCTGATCCTCACCGGCTCCCGAGTCAACGTGCGTCTAGGAATGGACCATCCACTCTTCGCCGCCCTCGCCCGCTGGAATTATCGGGTCAACGCGCCCATCTTTTCACTCGTCACACAAGGTTTGATTTCCGTTTGCATGATTGTTCTCGTCGGAACAGACATCGGACAACAAATCCTGGCGAAACCCTTTGAACTGATTCAATGGGAAATCATTAACTGGAACCAATATGGAGGTGGCTTTGAGACTCTGATTGCAGCAACAGCGCCCCTCTTCTGGATCTTCTTTTTATTAACCGGACTCAGCCTCATCATCCTCCGCTTCAAACTCCCCGACTTAGAACGCCCCTTTCGAGTCCCCTTCTATCCGATTACCCCCATCATTTTTTGTGCCACCTCATGTTACATGCTCTATTCCAGCCTCGACTATGCTCGCGGTCTGACAATCCTCGGCGTAATTCCCGTACTGATCGGCATCCCCCTTTATCTGAAAAACCATCAACCAAAAAAAGACCAACCCACGCCACCTGACTTATCCTCCCATTGATTTACTGGCATCCCCATTTTGTTTAACATGGAATGCTTACCATAATCCATAACGCCACCTGCAGGTCAACACCGATTTTCCATAGAAAAAACAACCCGACCACGAAACTACGATTCCCACCGGAGTAACAAAATGAAATCATACTCGACACTGATCTACATCGCCGCCATCATCGTCCTGCAGTTGTTTATCATTCCCGTTTCTGCCGAGGAGACAATCCCACCTCTGGAGCTTCCCCAAGTCGACGCATCCTTTAAAGCCCCCTGTTTTAGTACCGTCTACAAGCAACCAACCGATCCTAAAGAAGGACAACTTCAGATCGGCGTGACTTACACTTTATGGATTCCCGAAGGCCTCAAACAGGTTCGTGGGATTATCGTGCATCAGCACGGTTGTGGCTCAGGCTCCTGCACTGGCAGTGTAACCGCTGCCCACGATTTGCATTGGCAGGAATTGGCAAGAAAAAACAATTGTGCCCTGCTCGGCCCCAGTTTCCATCAGGCAAAGGCTCAGAACTGTCGTCTCTGGTGCGATCCGCGAAATGGCTCAGACAAAGTCTTTTTGAACTCCTTGAAGAAACTGGCTAAGGCATCAGGACATCCCGAAATCGCAACCGTTCCGTGGTGTCTCTGGGGACATTCCGGCGGCGGATTCTGGTCGAGCCTGATGCAGATGAAATACCCTGAGCGAATTGTAGCGATCTGGTTTCAATCGGGAACCGCCTTCGGCTATTGGACCAAAGGGGAAATCCCTGCTCCCACGATCCCCGATGCAGCCATGAAAATTCCGATGATGGCTAACCCCGGCCAGAAAGAAAAAGGGCACGAACGTTTCCGCCGCGCCTGGGATGGAAACATCGCCATGTTTAAAGCCTATCGTGCCAAGGGAGCTCCCATCGCTTTCACACCCGATCCACAAACCGGCCACGAAACAGGCGACTCTCGCTATCTGGCCATTCCCTTTTTCGACGCCTGCCTCAAACTACGCTTGCCCGATCAAGTCGGTGATCCGCTGAAAGATGTCGATCTCGAACACGGTTGGTTGGCCCCCGCACTCAGCACAGATACGCCCCAACCAGCCAGCAAGTTCAAAGGGGATGCCGCAAATGCTTCCTGGTTTCCGAACAAAAAAGTCGCCCTCGCATGGCAGGACTTTGTCAAAACAGGCGCTGTCAGCGACACCACTCCCCCTCCCGCACCAACCAAGGTCAAAGTTGACAAAACCACCGGCACCATCACCTGGAACGCACCAACCGATTTCGAAAGCGGCATCCAGACGTTTCTCATCAAACGCGATGGAAAACTCATCGGCCAGATTCCTGAGAAACCGAAAAACAATCGTTACGGCCGCCAGCTCTTCCAGGGAATGAGTTACGGCGACACACCCGTTTTGCCATTGTTAAAATTCCAGTTCATTGACACCACCGCCGAAAAAGGAAAATCACACAACTATCAAATCATCGCCGTCAACACAGTCGGCCTGCATTCGAAGTAGGCTTGAATCTGTTTTCAGTTCGATTCACTGTTCGCCATAACGCCGCCGGCTGACACCCGGCGCATGGCGGGCCATGTTGTCGGGACGGTTCGGCAGATCATAATCGATCTTCTGTGTATTTAAACTACGAAAAAACGGACGCACATGTTCGGGCAAGGCGTTGACTTTATCAGCTTCATAATCGGTCACCTCACCAATCGGCCCTGCCCACGCCGGTCGATAGGCAATGGCGAGCATATGCCGATCGCTATCACTATAATTGGGATAGTTGGCGTGGAATACTTTCTGATTAATAATCACCGCCGACCCTGCCCGGCACACCACCATCTCCTCATCCTCATGCGAGAGATAACGTTGATAAGGATTGCCATCTGCATGCAGTGAAAGATGCGAGCCGGGAATTACTTTGAACGGACTGTGTTCGGGAGTCAGATCATCCAGATAGTACAACACGCGCACCAGACAAGGCGAACTGGCTCCCAAACCGAATATTTTCGAACCGTAGGGCTGAGAGTCGGTATGAATGGCAATTCCCGGATGCCCCGATTGTGAAACGGCATAAGCACAGGATGTGCAAATCAGCTCATCACCAAACAGTGTCTCCAGAAACTCGATCATCGCAGGCAAGGCAATCACATCAATGGCCGTCGGCGAATCGCTCCATTGTACGTTTGAAAAGCCCCGCTGATGAGCGCTGTAATCCGTGCCCGTCGTTGGCAGACCTTTCAACTCCTCACGAATTAACGCCAGCTGATCCGCACACAATAGATCGGGAAACACCATATAACCGTCTACTTCGAGAGAACGAATTCGCTGCCCCAGACTCAATGACGCCCAGTCAGTCTCCACATGCTTTGCCTTTGACACGTCCTCGCGCGAATTAGTAAACGACACATCCATCTTGATCGCCTCTTTATGATTAATTGCAGTTTAAAATTGCAGTTTAAAAATGTACTTACAGACAACATCAGATCAAAATTGTACGAAAAGAAACCCAGCCGTCAACAACGAAATGCATCGTCTCATTCCCAGCCTGATGTCTAAAACATCTAGCAACTTCATGATATTTGCACCCCTTTTACTTCCTGTAGATAAAATTTTGAATCATCTCTTGACCCCGCCGCGCCGCTGAATATAAGCGTTTTTACGCGTCGCGCGCGAGTGAGAGAGATGCTCACTGCATCTCCGTAAGAAGTTCCACTTTAGCACTATAAAAAGCACTGGTTTCAGAACGATTTGTAAAACACCTGCTCAATCCCTCACCACTTATCGACGCGTATGGGCGCGCGTTCAACGCGTATCGACCACACTGCAACACACTATCAACCACGTTCAACCACCATTCGCAACGCATAAAAATCATTCCCCTTGACCTCCCCACGCCCTTCAACATGATAATACTCTGACACAACCAAAATACGTCATCAATCATTCAAAAACCTCGTTAGATTATCGGGGGACACTGTCGGCTCGTCCGACGGTGAGAAAGCCCTGTCACTAATAACCTACGTTTCGACAAACGAAAAATCAGGGACCATGTTGTATTCTACCAGATATGACCTCAACCACAGACATGAACATCGGGAAGTCATTAGTGTTGGTGAACGTCACCCAATCAGCTTACTGCACGGGCTGGATCATTATGGTTTCAGTCCACCGAGCGATTAATAAGGGACCAGTCCCATACCAGATCGCCGAAAATCATACAAACAATTAAACCACAACACTCCTGAAAAGCAGTTGTTTCAGGACTTCTCGCGTGATTCCTTTAACGTCTCTTTTTTGGATTCACTTTTCGGCTTCTCAAATGAGATACGGACTTTGCAAATATCATCCCCTATAAAATTATTGATCATATCAACGATCTGGAGATAGACATCTTTTCCATCTAATTCAAACTTCAGGAATTCATTATTCTTCAACGACGTGCGTTTCACCAAATAATGCCCATTGACGTCAATGACTTCTACGAAAACCTGCCCGCCGGTGATATCGCCAAGTTGAACAGAAAGTGTGTCCGACGAACCTGGAATCTTTCGTCGTTCTCTTTGAACCATCGGCATTGTTGCTCCCCCTTTAGCAAGAGCCAAAGTGACGGGCTTGTCCGATGAAGCTTTTTTGTCCGATCTCCGATTAACAGGGCTGTCGATTCGTTCCCACTCGCCCCCGTTCTGCTTGAGCCAGAGAGCACCAGTTGCGGTGTCGAGAAAATAAACTCCCTCTGCGGAGAAAGTAATATCGTATCGACCTACTGGCAGGTTTTCCTCTTTTGTTTCGGCGAGTGCGATGAGCGGGAATACAACAACGGCGATCAGTAAAACGGATAGTTTTTTCATGATTCCTTGCCTTCTTCTCTGTTCTAGAGCGCATCCAATTTAACCATAGCACATTTCATTCAGTGATACTCGTTTCAAATGGCCTTGGAGACGCTACCGTAAACCTGGACACAGGCTACATACCTGGAGTAAACAGCTCAAGCCCGTGTATTTAAATGGGTTAGAAAGTGGAGTCCTTCAATCAGTATTGTATTTCTAATTATACTGTTGGTTCTTCAACAATTACCATTAGTACTGATACCAAATCTAATCGGTTCCCGAATTCTCAGAATTCTTTGCCTCTACTTTGGGCATAGGTGAAGATAACGTCGCATAGAGACAGAGCACAACCAACAGCATCGCGGCGACCAGACTGCGTTCGTAGTACAGCCATTCGAACCACGTTGGTTGCGTCACGCCAGGTAAATGATTCAACCGATCGAGCGTCACCGCGGCGATCCATTTTTCGCTGGAATGTCTAAAGGACAATGGACGCAGATATGATCGCACCCAGTTCAAATCGAGATCCTCGGGAATACCATAGATCTGCATCAGTTCAATCGCTTGAGAGGTCGCCAGCATTGACGCTGAATTGCCCTTATACTTTTCGAAACCTCCGGCGATCTGGAATGAGTGAGTCTGTTTAC
The DNA here is from genome assembly GCF_937910335.1 of uncultured Gimesia sp. Lineage (GTDB taxonomy): Bacteria > Planctomycetota > Planctomycetia > Planctomycetales > Planctomycetaceae > Gimesia. The sequence goes on from NZ_CALEMX010000002.1 coordinate 8,665, forward strand.
TATGGAACTCACGTAGCCAATGATGCACTTGTTTACGGTATTTATCACGATCAATGGGGTGATCGATCACCTCCAGCAATTGTGTTATTAGCAGGGCATCTTCCAGCATATCTGCTGTTTGTGAGACAGGATTTTCGAGAGTTGCCAAAAGCCGCTGCTCCAGAAAGTCCCGATCCTCTGGTGATAGTTGGTCACTTTGAACCAGGGCATAGAAGACCCACGCGTATTGGTTCAAGCTGGAGATTGGCTGTGGTGGCAAAAAACGTTGTTCGGGAAGAAGTGATTGACGTTTTTGTTCAAGATTGGGAAGCGTTTCAATATGGGTGGGGAGCACCAGCCCCACTCGGAATGCACTGCCCAGAGTAAAGGTTAACATTTTTTGATCAGTGGTGATTTCGTTGTCCAAAACCCTGCGGGCACGGGACAGATCCGGATCGAGCCCTTGTTCGATCGTCCAACTTGCGGGGATCTCCCAGTCACGAAAGGTGAGCGAAGGGAATCGCCCTTTTTCGAACGATTCCACGTGCTGCAGAATCCGTGCTGGCGTAGCAGGCCACCAGATCTGGTTTGTGAACCACAACATCAACGGAATAGTAATACATGCATAGAGTACCCCCGGGATCCATTGAGGACGTACCACGGGTTGCGCAACAACAGCCTTTCGGGAGCGACGAACAAATGCCCCAATCACAGCAGATACTGCAACGCCAATCATGATCGCAAAAAACCACCATCCATACCCGCCGAAAATCGCTGGCTGGTTATCAGTCGGCTTGCGAAACGACGACAGAGTAATATAGAAGAGTACAATAGGGATCAGGAATGTACCGAGTATAATGAGCCAATGAGGGGATTTCTCTTTCGACTTGAATGCCTCTCTCCCCCCCAGACGTGCCATGCTGAGGATCACAAACGGCATGAGAATCAACGTGCCTATATAAAATGCTACCGCAATCAGCTTTTGATCAACGAAGTGAATCTCGCTCCGTCCTACAAAGGGATTTGACATCGCCTGGGCGAGAAAGACTAAGCCCATCAAACAGGACTGACCGACCAGATAGCGATTTCCCATACCGATCCTGGCAAAGCTCGAGAGGAAATAAAGCAATAAACCGAACGAAGCCAACAGAAACAGGAAGAGCAGCCACGTCGCTCCAATCATCGGCAGTATGAGCACAGCTGCAAAAACGAATGCAGCGCCCAACCTGTGGGATCTCCACCATTGCCGAACGGCTGCCTGCATTTCCTCTGCGTCGCTGAGGTCGGATTGATTCTCTTTCTGCACTTTATGAATTTTCCTGGCACTGAAAATGGTCGCACCGACTAACAGAAATAAGCTGATCGCCGGTAAGGCAGCATATCCCAGTAACTTCTGCGACAGCGTCAGAGAAGAGAGCTGAGCCCCACTGCCGGCAATCTTGCCGGCAGTGATCAATGGACAGGGAATGAAAGCCGCGGCGACAGTCAGCAGCGGATCATCCACACCCTGTGACTGGTCCTGAAGCGGTATCACAGCCGCCTCGATTCGGGCGCGGATGCCCGCTTCGAATTCATCATTGTCGACACGATAAGAGTGAAGAGCCGCACGCAGATCCGATTCGGGAACAAGTTCTACAGACATAGCAACATCCTTCCAATTTGTGTCGTGGATATCTTGTCGTCCAAAATGCGTCGCAACGCCCGACGTGCCTGATAGAGACGTCCTTCAACAGTCTTCGGTTTAATCGATAGCAATATCGCCACTTCCTTAATGCTGGTTTCTTCCAGATAGTGCATCAGTACGACTTGCCGCTGTTTGGTTGGCAAACGGAAAATTGCGGTCCGCAGTCTTTCCAGTTGCAAAGGTGGTTCAGGACCGGATGGTGCCGCGATCCCTTCAAGCACCGCTGGTTCAACTGTCACAACATGATTGCGCCGCCGTTTACGACTTCGTACCCAGTTGCGATGCCGATTGCGGGCGATGCCACGCAGCCAGGCACCAAAGATTTCAGGCTGCTCCCAGTCACCACGACAGGATTCACGACTCAGATATGCTTCCGCAAAACTATCCTGCGCAATGTCCTTCGCGTCTATCCAGGGAGTTCCCCAGGAAGCAATCAGGCCCACAAGCGGCCCGCGATAGAGTTCAATCAGTTGTGTCAGATCCATTTTGATCCTTTCCCTAACAGAGTAGTGTCCGGACCCGAAACAAATCACACAAAATATTGACTAAAACGTTCTATTTTCCGAATATCAGTGAGAAACATGGGTGAAATTGCCTGTCTCTCAAGGCAGGAATGGCTCTTATGTTCACGAATTAAATGACACGGAAGTGCGACAAGCCCGCAAAGATCAGTAACAGGATCCCGACACCCCAGATCGGAATGAACCAGATATGTCCGCCGGCTTCGGGATTGATACTCGGGTTTTCTGTCTCATCGTTGGTGAAGCGTAAAAACAGGTCAAACAGCATCGCGCTCACGATGGCGACAATCACTGCCAGTTCACGGTTGTCACTCCATTTGATCGACACAAAGAACAGTGAAATTCCAGCAGCACCACAGATCAGAGCATTGGTATTGAAAATCCACATCTGATTATGATGTCCTTCAGAATCTGATTAATTCATATCGGTGCAAATCAGAACAATTCCGTCAGCGGCTTCGATTTATCAAGCAGATCATAAGGACGGCCTAACTTGTCATAGGCGGTCAAGTCATTAATTCCCATCGCATGATACACAGTATGCGTGATGTCCGCTGGCGTGACCTTTTTGTCTTTCGGATACTCACCATAACGGTCACTGGAACCATAAGTCTGGCCTCCCTGAATTCCACCGCCGGCAAGCACGTCGGTTAAGCAATGCGTCCAGTGATCGCGGCCCGCTCCGGAAATTCCACCGGAACGTGGATCGCCAATCTTCGGTTTGCGGCCCATTTCACTGGTGATCATCACGAGTGTTTCATCGATGAGGCCGCGGTCAGCCAGATCCTCAATCAAAGCAGAGTAAGCCCGGTCGAATTCCGGCAGCAGATTTTTTTCGAGGCACTTAAAATTGTTCCCGTGTGTGTCCCAGCTACCGGCGCTTTTACACTTCTTGCCAAGTTTATTGAGATCCCCTTTCCAGAAGACAGTAATGAAGGGAACCTCAGCTTCCACCAGCCGACGGGCAACCAGCAGGCTCATGCCATTAATCGTTTTCCCGTAACGTTCTATCATGGCAGGCGATTCCTGCTTCAGGTCGAATGCAGACGTAGACTGTGAGGACATCAATAAAGATAGTGCCCGTTCCTGATTCTGGTTCATTGCCGCGACATTGGGAAAGCCATCAAAGTGACGGCGAGTCGTATCCAGTTCTTTCAGCAGCGACATCCGGTCGGTCAGTCGGTCGGCTGTGACATCTCCTTCCAGAGAAAGTGCCGGCCCGCGAAGCTTGAGTGGCTCTTCGCTGCTTCCGTGGATATACATCGGATCGTGTTCCACACCTAGTCGCGCCGCAAACTGACCGGGTCGCGTGTAAGGGGCGCGGCTTGGCATATGAGGCAGAGAAATCGCATTGGGAAGATTCGGATGAGTCGGACGACGCGAGGCTACCACAGAACCCATATAAGGCCAGTCACCTGGTAGAGGCGTGCGATTGTTTCCGCGCGTGACGAAAGTCTGGTCTGGTACATGCCCCGTCAGATTATGGTAATAACCCGCGTGATGGTCGTTTGTGTTGACCGTTCCTGCCACCGAATTGATGAGTGCTAAATGATGCGCCTGCTTAGCCGTCATCGGCAGATGTTCCGAAAGGCGAACTCCCGGAGCCGTGGTTGCAATCGGTTGAAACAGACCACGATACTCCAAAGGCGCGTCAGGCTTCAGATCCCACATATCAAGGTGAGAGGAACCGCCACACAAAAAGAAAAGTATCGTCGATTTCGCGCGCTTCGGCGCAGGGGCCGTTATTTCCTTAGGAGCTGCTGGAACCGGTGTTCCGAATTGCATCCCGGCAAAGCCGAGTCCCGATGCCACTAGAAATTGCCGCCGTTGCATAACCTGTTCTCCCGTTGTGAACCTCATGCAGGGGAAAGCCCCACTTCTGTAATTCGTAGTCTACACTGTATTGTCTCTTATCTGTATCGTCGCTTATCTCAGATTTATCAATTGGGTTGAGCCTGAAAGCACGTCCCATACTAACATCAAATCTCACTTATGTCTATGTCAGATGTCATTTTTGTTCAGTTGTCTCAGCGAGACCAATCCCCATGAACTGGGAAGATCACATGAGTTCCGATAGCGGAGTGTAACCGCTGTCGACCAGATACTGAGGTCGACCCGCGTGATCGGGGAGTGTCAGTTGTTGCACGTCGATCCCCATATTGTGATAAAGTGTTGCAAATACTTCCTGGAAATGAACGGGGCGGCGATCCGCTTCGCCGCCCAATCGGTCAGTGGTGCCGATGACCTGGCCCGTTTTCATACCCCCACCAGCCAGCAACGCATTACACACGCGCGGCCAGTGATCGCGACCACCATTTTTATTCACTTGCGGCGTTCGCCCAAACTCGCCCCACGCGATGACCGTTGTGTCTTCCGCCATCCCACGTTGATGCAAGTCCTCGATCAGGGCCGTAATGGCTTGATCGAAATCGGGAAAGTTCTCTTTGGCTCTTTTGAAATTACTTCCATGCCAATCCCAGAAACTATAGCTCAGCGTCACAACCCGCGCCCCGGCTTCGACCAGTCGCCGCGCGAGAAGAAATTGTTCGTTGAGTCGCGGAGCAGCGTCCCCCTGTTTTTTCTCGGTCCCTTTACCATAGCGTTCGCGTATCGCGGGATCTTCTTTCGACACATCGAGTGCTTCAACCAGACCCTTTGAAGTGAGCACGCCGAAGGCCTGTTCGTTGAAAGAATCGAGCCCCAGCATCGCGCCACTACTGTCGGCATCGCGTCGAAACTGATCAAAGCTTTGCAGCAAACTTTTTCGATCTTTCAGGCGATCTAAGGTAATGCCGTTCAATGTCATATCACTCTTCATTTCCCCATTCGGATTGAAGGGTGTATGGGCCATTCCCAAGAAGCTGTTCTTCCCAAAGTTGTAAGGTGTATGTTGCATCTTCGGCGAAAGATTCACATAAGCGGGTGAGGTCGCCCTTGGATCACCTTTCAAGCGGGACAGTGCAGAGCCGAATTCGGGCCAACCACCCGATGGTTGTTTTCGATTACTGTGTCCGGTCATACATTGAAACGAAGCATGCTGGCCGATCGAACCGACGAGCGAATTCACAAAGACACATTTGTCTGCAATGCGTGCCAGACGTGGCAGGTGTTCGCAAATGTGAATGTCAGGCACATTGGTAGAGATCGGATTGAACTCGCCACGAATCTCAGCCGGCGCATCCATTTTAATATCATACATGTCCTGATGCGGAGGCCCGCCCGGCAGATAGATCATGATGATCGATTTGTGAGAATTAACTTTGCCCGACTGCGATTCAGCACGAAGTAGTTGGGGCAGAGAAAGACCGCCTAGACCCAGCGAGCCGACTTTGATGAAATTCCGCCGCGATACCTGATTGCAGAACTTACTGGAAGACTTATCAAATAGATTCAACATAATCAATTCCAGGGAGGGTAATCTCACAATGCCAAGTGACGTTGTTTATGGGCGGGGAATAAAGTGTACGGGGAACGTAACTTACTGCTATCACTTTACCTCTGCTCAGCAGTTTTGTCTACATCGATCCTGAAAAACAGGTCATCTGATAGCTAGTTTTGCCCGATAGACCGATCGACTTTAATACACATCATTAATAATCGGCTGTTTAATTCTGCGTATTAAACAGGAAACGATCAGGCCTCAAAATCGGACATGATTCTAACCCTGCTCAACGTGGCCTTGTTGCCTGAAATATCAGGTGTGCTTTCACCGTGGGCCATTCGCTGGCAATAATGGAATAGACACACGTATCGCGGAGTGTGCCATTCGGTGCGATTTGATGACTGCGCAGAATCCCATCAAGTTTCGCACCCAGGCGCTCGATACCAGCGCGGCTTTGCTGATTGAAAAAATGCGTTCGAAACTCAACGGCAACGCAATCCAGCTCTTCAAACGCATACGTCAGTAATAAGAGTTTGCATTGTGTATTCAAGCCAGTGCTTTGCACCGATTTTCGCAACCAGGTTGAGCCGATTTCGACACGCCGGTTTGCAGCATCCACATTCATGAAAGTAGTCATACCAACGGCTTTGCCTGAAGCCTCTTCAATAATAGCGAATGGAAGCATCAGTTGTTGGGCAAATAGATCAAGCCGCCTTTGAATCTCTGTGGCTACCCCCTCAGGATCAGGAACGGAAGTGTACCACAGCGTCCACAATTCCCCGTCCTGTGTTGCCTCTACGAGATCGTCGAGGTGCCGCTGATCTAGAAGTTCAAGTCGAACACCCGCACCATTAAGAGTAACAGGTTTTAACCAGGTCATCGCATATGCTTTCATTGAGATCTGCCCAATTGCTGACACTCGCAAAGATGCCGAGGAAGCAGATCAGAAGTGATACCGGGAACATCATTATTTTTGACGTATTCGTTTATCCAATAGTCAGTGACACACTCTATTTAATTTGGGTTCACTAAGAATACGCTCGAATACAAATAGGAATCCAATTAACGGATCAGCATACTTAAAAAGTATCAAACGAAAGCGTGATGATATAGTCATCTGCGCCCCCTGGTTTA
>NZ_CALEMX010000003.1 GCF_937910335.1 uncultured Gimesia sp.
ACAAACGTGTGAAGTTGGGATACTACTGTCAGGAAAAGTAGTGGCTACTACATCTTAAGTTTGCGAACGCTCATTGCTTCGGCGTCGTCGTTCGGACGCTCATGAAAGATTCGTCCGCACATCATTACTCTCTTATGCATCCTTGATAATGTTATATCACGACTGACTAATTGCATACCACAGAGCTCACGGGATATTCTCAGACTGAATAAGTCTGTCAAGATCCTATACTCTCTGCTTCCCCTGTAGCAGATGATAACATGATCTTTCTCTGCTTTGGCTTTGGAATCAACACTTTAGAGCCTGGTATTGGCTATCATATAGAACGTTTTTGATCTTTAGGAATGACATCAATTGATTGTACCGATATTTCCCGTTTGGGTTGATCCTGAAACCGTCACAGGCCCAATTCGCTGCCCATTGTTAAGATGGCCCATCCCCTCATGTCTAGCATGCGGTGATTTTTCTCCATTTTTTCGTCCTTCTGCCACCAAGAAACGGCGGCTATCCGTAGCCAGGTCAACTCGGCCAAGTTACTGCAGGATAACCCGGTTCTGATGCGGATGCGTGAACTGGAAGTCCTGGAAAAGATCGCATCTCAGAACAAGCTGAATATTGTTCTAGGTGAGCAGGGTCTGGCGGACCGCGTGGTCAACCTGCTCTGATCGCCGAAATTTTGTGATCTACCCCGGGTTCGAGAAATCGAACTCGGGGATTTTCACCAGAATCGTTGACTGAATATATGCTACTCATCTTCATTAAGAGATATCCGACTTTTCACAAAAGCTGCCAGGTTCTCTACATCATCACTGCCGACTCTTAAGGTCCCTTTTTTTAGATTGAGTACGATGCAGTCACGGCCCCAGAGATTCCAGACCCAGCCGCCGCGCGGGCTGAGATGGATGCCCCAGCCCTCTATTATCGTCGTCCGATCCACTTCAACACTGAGAATGTTTTCGTACAAAATCGTTCTATGAAAGAGAGGCAGTGGCCCAAAGCGAATGCGCAGTCGGTCGATTTCATCCGCCACCGTTAAGTAATGAAAGGATGCTGCAATCACTGAAATGATCAGGCCAACGCTTGTGAAGATGAGATTCAGGAACGGCTGAGGTGGTTGATCTCTTGTGAACCAGCCCAGACAGAAAAGCATACCGGCAACCGCATAAAGTATGAGAGAAATTGGTGCCCGTTGCGTATGGTAATAGGTAGATAAGCTATTCATGTTCTACGCTCCCGCCGATTGTACTTCCTCTAGTTAATTATCATTCATTATTTTTAGCAAATGAAAAATTTACGCTATACAAGAATGATTCTTTGAATGAGAAAACGTGAAGATCACAGATTCGGATCAATTTATCGGGAATAGTATTCAGGGAAAATCAATATATTCGACAGGCACGTTGTCTGTGAGCCAGACCTGATTGGGCGTCACGAAAAATTCGTAGCCGGCCTGATGCATTTCGATCGCTCGGATTTTGAGTAAGACCGGTTTTCCTCTTCGTTTTCCGACGGTGAGGCCGATCTCTTCATCGACGTGCAGATGCACATGGTGCCTCTGCATTTTCCGGAGACCTTCACGTGAGATGATTTCAACAAATTGTTGTGTCGTTCCATGAAACAGAGTTTCAGGCGGGATCGCGGAGGCATACCCTAAATCGATCTCGATGGAATGCCCCTGATTCGCGCGAATATGTGTTCGCTCTTCATTAAAGGAAAACCGCTGTTTGTCGTTGGTCTGTACCACCTTTCCAATTCCTGGTACGACATCCCAAAGAGTCACATGGAAATTCCCCTCAGGTCGTAATTACAGGTTAATTAAGGAGATAATTAGAATTGCACCATCAAGAATAATTTGATATTAATCCCCCGGCTTGTGCTTCGTCGCGCTTAGTTTTCTGTCAGAACAGAAAGTGAGCACTAGAAGTATCGAATCACCTTAAAAGACGTAAGTCCCTAATATGATACACCCTATGACTTACATCCCCCTATAGCCAATCGACGAATACCTAGTAAAATGCTGTAACGGTTCCTCTTAGCCAAGAATCTAAGTGAAGCTGTGAAGGAGTACAAAATGGTTAATACTACTGAAGAATTACAAGTATTATACGCTGATAACAGCCCTTTAGTAGTCACACGTTTACACAAAGAGGTCCCAGGAGTTTATCTCGGGCCGGAAGTTAAAATAGACGAAACGGCAACAATTGGCCCCAATGCTGTTCTTCTTGGGCGAGATGAAAACGGAAATCAAGCTGCGGTCATAGAAGAAAATGCAAAAATCGGCGCGAATGCGACTATATTGCCTGGTGTCACCGTTGGGGTTCGCGCACAAGTCAATCCTGGTTCCGTTGTGACGCGTTCAGTCCCTCCCCTGGCCATTGTAGAGGGAAACCCGGCCAAGATTATTGGCTATGTCGAAACATACGATACTCAAAACCAGACAACTAATATTCATGACGTTGATTCCATTCCGCTGGGTTTTCGTCAGACCCGCGTTAAAGGAGTCACTTTACATCATTTCAATATGGTTCCCGATTTACGAGGCAGTCTTTCCGTAGGCGAATTCGAAAGGGAAATTCCCTTTGTCCCCAAGCGGTACTTTCTGGTATTTGATGTTCCTACTGCAGAAACACGGGGAGAACATGCACACTTACAATGTGGACAGTTTCTGATTGCCGTCAAAGGGAGCGTTAGTGTTGTCGTAGACGACGGCATGTTACGTGATGAAATATTACTTGATCGTCAACAGATGGGGGTTTACCTGCCCCCTCTGACCTGGGGAATTCAGTACAACTATTCAACGGATGCTGTCTTGCTGGTTTTTGCATCTGAGTTTTACGATTCAGAAGATTATATTCGAGACTATTCAAAGTTTTTAGACTTAGTGAAGCGCGCCGCATAATCTTCGATGCAACAATGTAAAAAATGATTTTAATTTCTGGAATATAGAAATAGATTCCATTAACCGAAGTATTCAATGGATTTAACAAAACAAGTAGTCTGATTTTCAAACCCTAACTACTGTTCCAAACATATGAGTAATTAAGCAAAGTAAAAACCCAATGATAGCAAATATCCTGGAACCTGAATTTTTGAGTGATATTGATTCCTGGCATGGTCATATTCCCTTTGCGTTTGAATTAATCAAGAATTTGAAACCAAAACGTTTTGTTGAATTAGGAACACACAAAGGGGATTCCTATTTAGCTTTTTGCCAGGCGGTTAAACACTACCAGACAAATACGAAATGTATTTCAGTAGATACATGGCAGGGTGATGAGCATGCAGGTGAGAACGATGAACTATATGGTGAAGATATCTATCAAACTCTGGCAACGTATCATGATGAAAGATATCAGTCTTTTTCATCGCTACAGAAAATGAAGTTTGATGAAGCACTTCCCACATTTGCAAATGGGAGTATTGATTTACTGCATATTGATGGCTTACACACTTACGAGGCAGTAAAACATGATTTTGAATCATGGTTACCCAAGCTATCAAATTGTGGCGTGGTTTTATTCCATGACACGGTTGTAAAATACAGCAACTTTGGGGTTTGGCAGTTTTGGGATGAACTATTGGAACAATACCCTGGCTTTGGTTTTTCGCATTCTTATGGTCTTGGTGTTCTGGCCGTTGGTAAAGAGATACCTGATTGGATTGGCGCTATTTGCTCTCTGGATCAACCAACGTTTGAGCGTTGGGTAAATCAATTTGAATTTTATGGAAATTCGATTTTAAGCCATTCTTTTAAAAGCCAAATTCAGTACTACCAAAGCCTGCTCGAACAAAAAGACGGACAACTTAAAGCATTCAGCGAAGAACGAGATCAGCAACTTAAAGCATTCAAGGAAGAACGAGATCAGCAACTTAAAGAACTCGCATTTGCACAGATGATTATTCAAAGAAGAGACAAACGATTGGCTGATCTTGATGCTCAGATTGAGCAAATCGGAACTCAGTTTACTGGTTCTCAACAGGTTGTGAGAGAGCAGAAAGACCAGATTACAGAATTAATATCTCAGTTTTCTAGCTAGTTAAAAAGGCTCGTTACAAATGGATTTCATAGATGTCATCGTTCCCGTTTATGATGGTTTTAGTGATACCAAAAATTGTCTGATCTCATTAAGTGAGTCGCTGAAACAGAACGACATTCGTTGTAACGTGATTGTCATTAATGACAAAAGCCCAAACCAGGAGTTGACTCACTGGCTACGAGATTTTGCAACGTTTCATGATTTCCAACTAATCGAAAATGAAACAAATCTGGGGTTTGTCGCCACAGTTAATAAGGGGATGAGTGCTAATACAAACAGTGATGTTATCTTATTGAATAGTGATACTATCGTTGCCAATAACTGGATTGATCGAATGGTCGATTGCGCCTACTCCAACCCTAAAGCTGGTACAATCACCCCCGTTTCAAATAATGCAACGATCTGCAGTTTTCCTAATTTCTGCAAGGAAAACCCACTTCCCCAAATGAGTGTTTCGCAACTTGATGACGTTTTTGCTTCCGCGAACTATGGATGCAGTGTTAAAATTCCAACTGGGGTTGGTTTCTGTATGCTCATCACACGAGAATGCTTGAAGGAAACCGGCTTCTTTAATGAGGAGGCATTTGGAAAAGGGTACGGGGAAGAAAATGATTTCTGTATAAGGGCAGCAGAAAAGGGCTGGGATAACATTTTCTGTCTGGACACCTATATAGCGCATGTCGGTAGTGTGAGCTTTTCATCAAAAAAACAGGCCCTGGTTGATAAGGCCATGGTCACACTTGAAGAATTACATCCCGGTTACCATCAATTAATTGAAGCGCATATCAAAACAGATCCTGCTAAAATATTTCGAATGCGCGCCTACCTGGATATGCTTCAACAATCAACACTTCCCAATATATTACTAATCAGCCATAACTTAGGGGGAGGAGTCGAGACCCATATCCAGGAGTTAATGCAGGTCTATCAAAATCAAGCAAATTTTTTAGTGCTCAAATGCAAAAAAAATCAGACTTATGTTTTGTCTCTGGGAGAACTCGATGATCTTTTAAATTTTGAAATTCCAGAACAATACGAAGACCTTGTTAACCTGCTAAGTGCAATTGGGCTATCAAAAATCCATATTCATCATACTATGGGATTAGATCCGACCCTTTGGAAACTGGGCCAGAGTTTAGATATTTTGATGGACTATACCATTCATGATTTTTACCTCATCAATGGCAATCCTACCCTGACCAATAAAAAAGGTTATTTTTGCTCCGAGATTGAGACACGTGACGAGTTATGCACTGAAGTTTACCCCTTACCCTGCGATGGAGGGCCAGAGGTTTGGCGAAGCGGCGTAAGAGATTTCCTGAATAAGTGTCATCGCATTATTCTACCTTCCCTGAGTGCAGCAGAAATATTTCAAGACTATTACCCAGAATATGACTTCACTGTCGCCTACCACCCCGATTCTGAATTATCGAACTATCCTGCACCAGTCGGATGGGAACTAGACAAAAAGACGTTAAACATTCTGACATTGGGAGCTATTAGCCAGGTAAAAGGAGCAAACCTGCTTGAACAAACTGCAAAGATTGCACAAGAAAACAATCTCCCCATTCAGTTTCACTTACTAGGCTATGCCTATCGTCCTTTACATCACAGTATCACAAATCATGGACCATATCAGCCTGACACTTTAGACAAAAAGTTAACTATAATAAAACCTGACCTGATCTGGTTACCTGCCTTATGGCCAGAAACCTATAGTTATACTTTGAGCGAATCGCTATTTGCAGGAACCCCAGTCGTTGTCCCTGACATTGGTGCTTTTCCTGAGCGGGTTGCAGGAAGACCTTGGGCCCAGATTTATCCCTGGAACTCTTCACCCGAGTTCATGATTGATTTATTTTCCAAGCTGAAAGCCGAGGGGATCTCTCAAATACATGACAGATCCATCAGCAAAATCGACGATCATTTAGAGCATTGCTTCTACGCAAAATATTACTTACCAGATGCTATTTCTGCTAGAAAACCCAATACATTCTATATAAATGATGAATGGCTCGAAGCATTTTCAGCTCCCAAAGAGTTAGATAAAGATCTAACCAGCCCTGAAAAATTATTAGTCAAAATGTTCCATTTTCGCGACACCACTGCAGGTCGTGTCCTCAGCCAAATGATCCCAATTCAATTCCAGCGAAAACTCAAAAAGTGGTTATCACAGAAGCCAATCCATGAACTTACCAGTTAATCATCAACAGCCACACGTTGGAGTGATCATTGTCAACTACAACTCAGGTGACAAGCTGCTCCTGTGCATAGAATCACTTTTAAGAGTCAATGTAGAACTCAAAATCGTGATTGTTGACAATGCTTCTAGTGATGACAGTCTTTCACTGTTGAACTCTTCTTATGCCAATGAATCCAAACTCCGCATTATACGAAACCAGGAAAACTTTGGCTTTGCAGTAGCCTGTAATATAGGAGCCCGACAAGCGACCGGTGACTATCTCTTCTATTTAAACCCCGATTGTAAAGTCCATGAAGATGCCATATCAAAATTGATAACCTGTCTATCTAATGATTCCAAGATCGGCATGGCAGGAGGGTTGTTACTTAATACTGATGGTTCGGAGCAAGTGGGTGGTCGACGAGCTGTTCCCACACCCTGGCGTTCGTTAGTACGTGTATTTCATCTTTCTTTCCTCTCTCATCGTTACCCTCGACTGTTTTCTGATTTCAATCTACATCTACAACCGTTACCCGATCATCCTATTGAAGTGGAGGCTATCTCCGGTGCCTGTATGATGGTCTCGCGAACCGCCTATGAAGATGTTGGTGGACTGGATGAAAAATATTTTCTTCATTGCGAAGATTTGGATTGGTGTATGAGCTTTCGTATGAAAGGCTGGAAGGTGATGTTCGTCCCCGATGCCAAAATATCACATTTCCAGGGTGCCTGCAGTCGTTCTCGACGTGCGTTGGTAGAATGGTACAAACATAAAGGGATGATGCGTTTTTATCGGAAGTTTTTTCATCATCAATATCCCGGATTTTTAATGTGGCTTGTCGCTCTAGGTGTCTGGCTCCGTTTTGGTTTACTTGCGTGTTACTTCTCTACTCGACGCGGACTGAGATGGTTTAAAGAAGTGATTCCTGCAAGAAAATATGTTCTCACAAGCGGCAAGCCCAACAGGTCCATTTAGCTTTCATCCACATAACCCAATCACTCTGAATCACCGGTCTCTTAATCGTTCGCCTTGCATATCCTGACAGATAAGCCAACATGATCTCTAATTTCAATTTTGATTAGTGGCAAACAAGTGAGTTGAACGGCCATACTTATACCCCAATGTTTCGCAGACATGAATCACGGCCCGGTTGGTGGATTGAGTTGTATTAACGAGACAGGACATTCCCTGCTCGCACATCCAATGCATCAATGCGCTGTTCAACGACCGATACCAGCCTCGACGCGATTCGTTGACCGCAACTAATACCAATCTTCCCACAGGGTATTTCCCCAACGGATCAATGCCTACAGAACCGCAAACAAACGCGTCAGGTGGTGCATCATCGACTACCGGAACAAGTACAATATCAGTGAGCCCTTTAACGCATTGTTCTACATATTCGGCTAAAAAATGATCAGCAGTTTCAGTTGAGAAAAATGGATCTGCGTGAAAACGATCGTAATCATTACGGGCTTGCATCGCCACCTGTCTTAGATTTGGAATATCTGCGGTTGTAGCTGCTCTAACCGGATATTTATTCACACTATCTTTCATTTTTAATTGATCATGAAAATACGTTACTCTTGTTTCGATTAACCGTAGTCGGGCTATGCCAAGAGCCTGTAAAACAACTGTATCTTCAGATGGAACTTCTGCAAACAGATATATTCTCTGGTGCTGCTTTGTCAGCTCTGCTAACAAGTTCGTCAGCAATCCAGCAATTTGCGACTCGGGTTTCTCAAGATGATCATCCCAGTCAACAAAATCTAACCTGAAAGTGGGACAATCAAAATAGTTACTATCCCATTCGAGTTTTTTATACCAAAGTCGGACGCTGTCACCAAAACAATGTAAATAATCACTTGTTGTTGAACAGGTAAAGCCTTCTAAAACAGAATTGGATATTTCCGATTCATTACCACGCAAAAAACTTAAAGGAGAGTAATAAAACGCACGCTGCTGTAATGACGTGAGTTTCAGATTCATTAGTCTCTCCTGGAATGATTGAATTCATGTTGGTGCATTACGATATGCAAAGGTCTGGACTTTGTATTTTCATATGTGCGCCAGGCATAAGAGCCAACAATCCCCAGAGAAAATATATTGAATGCACCAAAGAAAACAATCGCGATAATGGTAGCCGTATAACCGGGTACTTCAATCCAATTCATCATCCGAAAAATAACCACCAGCAAACCAAACAATGCAGATAATCCAGATGTAATCCCCCCCACCTGGATGAGGAGCCGAATTGGCAGATCGGTAAAAGCAAATGTGCTATCCATTAAGTAATTGATTTTCTTTCCCATAGTCCAGGCTGACTTTCCATGTAGTCTTTCCCGACGTTCATAACTGATAAACTTTCGACGAAAGCCGACCCAAAACATCTGAGCAATCAAGGAACTGTGCCTCTCTTCAAGTTGTAAGAGTTGATCTCTAAATTGTTGATTGCACCCGAAAATATCAACGCCACCTGGAGGAACTTCCGGCACCACAAAATTTCGATATAAGCCCCAAAAGATGCTAGATGGCAATCTTGTTAAAAAGGGATCGTTGCGCGCTTCTCGAACAGCAATGACAACATCAGTTTCGTTCTTCTCCAATTCAGACCACATCTTTATAACCAGTTCCGGCGGCTCCTGAAGGTCCGCTGCCATGACAGCATAATACTCGCCGACCGCGGCTTGTAAGCCAGCGCGTATAGCTGAAAATGATCCAAAATTACGTGATAATAAAATTAATTGAGAAGAAAACGAATAATTGGGAAGTTCGCTTAAGAGTATTTCGTAACAACGATCTGGACTGCCATCAATGACAAATACCACTTCCAGATGATACGGCGTTTTCTCTTGAAGTGAGGTCAACGCAGCCAATAGATCGGGAAGATTCGCCTCGTTTTTATATACGGGAATAATGAGAGAGCAAGTAGGAGTAGCCAATTCATTGCTCCTTTGCAATCACTGAGATTTTCGTCTCAAATATCTGCCTGATGTAATCCAGTTCTGCGCTGGTGATCCCAGTATAGCAAGGTAAAGAAAAGATTTCCTTCGTCGCAAGAATTGATTGATCCAGATTAAGTGAACGATATGACTTTCCATTCATCGACTTTTGATCTATGTCTAAAACTGGATAATGAATGTCTACCGCAATACCATTATCGTTGAGTGTATTACAGATTTGCTCACGATTTTTGTGCCGAGCCACAAATAGATGACTGACATGTTCGACACAAGGAGTCGTGACGACCTCAACTATACCCCGACATGATTCATATAGATGTGCGCAGATAGAACGTCGTTTCTCGTTATTAGCAGCAAGTTGCTTCAATTTGGCTCGAAGAATGGCAGCATGAATTTCATCAAGACGACTGTTTCGACCATCGGAAACAGTACTGCAGTATTTTGAAGTCCAGCCATACTGGCGTATACTCTTGCAACGCTCAGCGAATTGCTCATTCGATGTCGTAATTGCTCCTCCATCACCTAGCGCACCTAAGTTCTTGGTGGGATAAAAACTGAAGGTAGCAATATCGCCAAGAGAACCAACCAAGCCCCCTCGAGAAGTTGCTCCATGTGCTTGAGCGCAATCTTCGAGAATTTTAACATCAACATGACCGGCAGCATCTAATAGTGCTCTTAGTTTTTTGATATCAACAACTTGTCCATAGAGATGCGTGGCAATCACACACTTTGTCTTGGAGGACACCGCAGAAGATACGAAATCCACGTTCATTAAGAGTCGATTTTCGTCCACGTCAATATATACAGGACTGGCCCCCACCAGATTACAGGCAGTTGTGGAATAACCTCCTGCATTCGCTACTGTAATGACTTCGTCGTTGTGGCCAACGTCCAGGGCACGGAGCGCGATTTCCAGTGCATCCGTTCCATTGCCGACGGCACAACAATAATTCGTGTTACAGAATTGAGAAAATTCCTGCTCGAAGGCAGTAACATTTTCTCCCATAATATAAATGCCACTTTCGATTACTTTTTTGATCGCAGCATCAATTTCGAGAGAAAGCTCATCGTTTTCTCTCTTCGGCTGATTAAAGAGAATTTTCATTTTTGCTTGTACATCTCTAGTTTAATAATCCGATAATTCCCGGTTACGCCCCCGGGGTCAATTCTTAAAGGCTCTTGCAGGAGTTTTCCAGGAATTGAAAATAACAATTTATTCACTCCTTTGTTGATTCTGATTTGTATCTGATTTTCACCTATATAATCTTCATCGCCGGGATATCGATAAAAAATATACATTGTTGTTTCTTGAGGAGCTTCAATCTCATACCTCATATGAACAATGTTGTTATTCACGGACTTAACTTGTGGTAAAATAATTTGCGCGGGCGAGGATTGCGCATCCACAATAACCTGACCATTCTCAGAAGTATTTGTTGCGTTGAGGAATTGTGTTTCTTTCAAGCTATCACTTAATTGAAAGACAAGCTGACTTTCATCATTCTCTGTGGTTTCATCCAGTATTCTAATTCCCCCCTTACCAGGATTATACAGAATCCTGCAGAGTGCACAGTGTGGCCCTTCACTGCAAAGCGGAACGAGTTGTGAATTTGTGTAATTCCCGAGTTTGACAATTGTTATTCCACTTTTGAGCGCAACAGACCCGGCTTGTGGCCAGATCGGCATGGTATCTGCGAACTGCATAATTGATCTTTGTTCTTCCAGAGTTGCAGGCTGATATTCATCAATGCCCATCGAACGCATTAAAGATAATATTCTGTGTACGTTGCCCTGATCCCAATTATAAAAAGAGGCACCAATTGTTTGTCTTTCAACAATTAAAGGATACTTGGAACGAGAAATATTTCCCACTAAAGCATAAACGCGTTTCGCATCACCTTGATCTTCATGCTCGACATGGAGTGCATCCAGCCGATTCAAGATCCGCAGGCTCAGTGCACGATCTGCCTGCCACGAAACATAATCTGCAAAAGCAAACCGATTATTAATTGTTACGAATTGAAAAGTTGTTGAACAGACAGCCAGAATGATCACAAGTCTCAGAAGATCCGAACTAGTTGCGAGTGATAGAAAAACCAGGCCGCTTAATACTAAAGGCACAGCCAGCAGCGCTCTGGTTGGCATGACCCCTGCACTAATAATGTTTAGTGAAAATGGACTTACCAAAATAATAAGTACGATTATGAGTGCGAAAAACCTGGTTGACGGTGGCTTTTTTACTTTCAAAATTTGAACGATCACTGAGAAGAAAGTAATCAAGAACAGTATAAAGAGAGACGTAACATTTTGGTCATAAATATCATCTTTTCCCAGATAGTGATTCTTCA
>NZ_CALEMX010000004.1 GCF_937910335.1 uncultured Gimesia sp.
CCTCCATGATGGAAATCGCCAAAGTTAATTGATCGGTCCGTTTATAACACCAGGCCATACCCATCAGGGTTGTCAGGTTTTCAGGGGCTTTCTCATAGGCGCTCTGATAGGATTCTAACGCTTCACTAAAATGTTCGGCTAGTTGTTGCGCTTGCCCTAGCAGGCAATAGTATTTTTCAGAATCGCTATCTGTAGGACTAATACAGGAAAGCTCACGTAAGGCCTGTTCGGGCATTTCGAGCATGAGATAGCCTTCTGCAGCATTGAAATGTCGTTTTGGTCGCGAAGCTGGTAGGAGTACCATTAAAAAACCTATCGATAAATTGAAAAACCTTTGCCCTATTTTAATGGATCGGGCAAAGGTTTTTCTATTCCATATGTCACGATATTATGATCGTTCATAAAATTAAGTTACGGCTGTCATCAACCAGGCTTTATAGCCACCGACCAGATCAAGCACATTTTCATATTTCTGCTTTTCGAGCAGACTGATGGCAATCGATGAGCGATATCCTCCTTGACAATGGACGATTACCGTATGGTCATGGGGGATTTCAATAATTCTTTCCTGCAACTGAGTTAATGGAATGTTTACACTTCCCTCAATATGCCCGCCTTCCCATTCAGATTGAGAGCGTATATCAACGATCATGGTTTTTTCATCTAGTTCGTTGAAAGCAGGCGCAGAAATTCGCTTTGTTTGTGAAACCAGCTCAGGATGATCCTTGAGACTGTTCAAACCATCTTTCAGAAATCCTTTGACTTGATCAAAACCAATCCGACCTAGCCGCATGATTGCCTCTTCAATACGTTCTTCGTCTTCGGCAATGACCAGTATGGGGACTTGTTTATCAAGTATGGATCCGGCCCAGGTTGCATAACGTCCATCCAGTCCGATATTTATACTTCCTTTGAGGTGCGCTCCGGCGAATTCAGTGGCACTTCTGACATCAATGACCTGATTATCGTTGTTGAGCATTTCCAGAACTTCATCCAGTGAAAACGCATTCCAGGAGGCGCTGAGGGTCTCGCTTAATGTTTGTCTCTCTTTCCGATTCATGATCGCGTCATGCACGAAGTACTGCGGTGCTTCAGGGAGATCAGTGGTAACCATTTCGATAAAATCCTGTTTGCTCATTGGCTGAAGTGCATAATTGTATTTTCGTTGTTCTCCTAATGTGGTCACCGCTGCATTGCTTAACTGCTTGCCGCACATGGAACCAGCGCCATGTGCCGGATAGACCAGAGTCTCATCAGGTAGAGTCAAAATCTTGTCATGCAGTGAGTGATACAGCATGCTTGCCAGTTCTTCCGCGGTGACTCCGATAGAAGCTAACAGATCCGGCCGACCAACGTCTCCCAAAAACAGCGTATCTCCGGTGAGAATCATTTTTGGTTGATCCGGATTTTCGCTCAAATCATAAACCAGAATCGAAATTCCTTCGGGGGTATGGCCCGGTGTTTCCAGAATCGACAATTTCACCGAACCAAGTATAAGCTCATCGCCTTCTCCAAGATCTTGAAATGAAAATTCCGCTTCCGCTTGCTTACCCATATAAATTTGCGCGCCAACTGCTTTCTTTAATTCAATATGCCCGGCGATGAAATCTGCGTGAAAGTGAGTCAAAATAACATGTTCAATCTGAAATCCATGTTCTTTGGCATCTTCCAGATAGATCTCTATATCTCGCTGTGGGTCAATCACGACCGCCTTACGTGTTTGTTCATCCGCGATCATATAAGAGGCGAGCGATAAACAATCAAGATAATATCGTTGAAAAAACATAATGAGTTCCCTTAGAAATCACTTCAACAAAGTACATTGTTACTTTTTACATCCAGAGACTTGATTCCAGGGCATTTTGGCGAGCAGCATGGCCATCCCACATGTATCTGTGATGCCAGCAAACATTAACCCTGCGCCAACAAATGCCGCGAGGCCACTGAACCAGGGATTGATAAACATCCCCAATAGCGCACCCAAAAGGACCAGAAATCCCGCTGCAATTCGTACCTGTCTTTCCAGAGAGATCGTTTTTTTACCTCGATTAACCGGCAGTCCCTGTTGAGCCCAGGCGGTGGTTCCCCCCTCTACGCTGACCACATTTGTGACACCAGCTTCTATCAATTTCTGGCAGGCCCGTGTGGATCGATTTCCGCTTTGGCAAATGACGTAAATCGGACCTGCCTCATTTCCATTTAGTACTTGTTTCACTTTTTCTGCATTCAACGTATCTAATGGAATGTTCACAGCGATAGGAGTATGTACTTCGCGAAATTCAGCGGGCGTTCGGACATCAATCAGATGGATGCCTTTTTCGTCATGAAGTTTTGCCAGTTCTCCTGGTTTGATCATTTTGATGTCTGTCATTTTAATACCTCGTTATATCACTATTTTACGATATGTAGTTTGAAAAAAAACTCAGTTTTGGAAAAACCGCCCCTCAATACAGTCCATGATTTTGTTCAAATGTGGTTCCGCGACTTGATAATAGACGTTTCTCCCCTCGCGTTCGCTGATAAAGAACCCACAGCGCTGCATCAGACGTAAATGCTCTGATGCTACGTTACTGGGAATTCCACAATCCTCTGCAAGCTCGCCAACTGAGTAGCGCCCCCGCAGAAGTAATTGTACAATTCGGATTCGGGCGGGATGTGCTAAAACTTTGAGACATTCTGCAGCCTCTTCCAGCGCTTGCCCGTTGTATTCTGGTGTTTCTTTTAATTTCATGGGTTTCTTCCTTATGTGTATAATATCGTGATATTACGATAAGTCAATGAGTTTATTTTGTTTTTTGGGAAATCAGATCCATTGGGAATTCTCCATTTCGACATTGATTCTTAACAAAAGCCTGTCAAAATCAATACTTAGCACCTCGGTCAGGAATTATTTGAAATAAGGAACCTTCAAATGAAATATGATACTTCTATACAATCAGATGCATTGGGAAGGCGGGCATTCCTCAAAAATGGGGCCGTGTTGCTGGCCGGGCTATCCTCTTTAACGAAGCAAAATTCTGCTTGTGCCTCTGAGCCCAATTCAAGAGGTGTCGTGCGAATTGGTTTAGTGACCGATCTCCATTACGCGGATAAACCACCTGTCGGCTCCCGCCATTACCGCGAGACCCTTTCTAAATTGAAAGAAGTCGAAAATCGTTTTCGCAGTGAGGAACCTGATTTTCTTGTTTTTCACGGAGACCTGATCGACTCTGGAGATTCATTAGATCAGGAAAAAAAACATTTGCAGACGGTGGTGAATGCCATTTCGATGATACCTTTTCCAAAATATTATGTCCTGGGAAATCATTGTGTCGATCAATTGAAGAAAGAGGAGTTTCTTCAAGGAGTAGGGCAGAAAGACTCTTTTTATTCTTTTGATCGAAACGGTTTTCATTTTGTAGTACTTGATTCGTGCTTTAAGACTGATGGTACTCCTTACGGGAGACGAAATTTTAAATGGACCGATGCGAATGTTCCCGAATCAGAACTTCGCTGGTTAAAGGCTGACTTGAAAAAGACCACACATCCCACAATTGTATTTGCACATCAACCGCTCGACTTAAAGGACACTGATGCCCATGCGGTGAAAAATTCATCGGAAGTGAGGAAGGTTCTTGAAAATTCAAAGAAAGTTACTGCGGTCTTTCAAGGGCACAGTCATCGCAATCATTATTCAGAAATAGCCGGCATTCATTACTGTACGATGGTCGCGATGGTAGAAGGGACGGGTCTCACGAATAATGGTTACAGTACATTGGATGTTTTTGAAAATGGCGATCTTCTGTTGAACGGATTTAGAAAACAGCAGGATTATCACTGGGATAGTGAATAACAAACAACTGTTTCTCGATGAAGAGAAAATCCATCATTGCAGACCTGAAGAGAGTCTGTATAAGATGTAATCTGTGTCAAACAGGACTTTAGATTGAACCAACGAGGAGCCCGCTATGCGTCGCTTTGTGACATTAACATTGATACCAGTCTTCGTTCTCTGCATTATAAATACGATCACGTCTAGTGTTGCGGCTGCCTCACAAGGATCACCTAATATTGTTTTCATTATCGCTGATGACCTGGGTTATCAGGAACTGGGATGTTATGGACAAAAATGGATTCAAACGCCGAACATCGATCGAATCGCTAAAAATGGTATCAAGTTTACTCAGTTCTATTCCGGGAATGCGGTCTGCGCCCCTTCTCGCTGTAATCTGTTGACGGGCAAACATCCCGGTCATGCTTACGTTCGCAATAATCGCAATCCAAAACATCTGCAGCACATGAAGGAAAAAGAGGGCTGGGAATTCCCCGGTCAATACCCTATTCCTGATGCAGAAGTCACGATTGCAGAAATGTTAAAGCAGAAAAATTATGCAACGGGAGCGATGGGAAAATGGGGATTAGGCCATTTTGGTACGACGGGAGATCCAAACCGTCAAGGCTTTGATTTATTTTATGGTTTCAACTGCCAGGTACATGCTCACAATCATTATCCAAAATTTCTCTGGCGTAATCACAAGAAAGAAACATTGCCCGGGAATGACCGAACATTGTATGGCGATACCCATTCCCAAGATAAATTTGTGGAAAATGGGCTCGCCTTTATTCGCCAACATCAAGACCAGCCATTCTTTCTCTACCTGCCTTTCGCAATTCCGCATCTGGCGATCCAGACGCCTGAAAAAATGCTGGCCAAATATCGCGGGAAAATTCCGGAAGAAGAATATAAGCATCGTGGTTACATTAAACACCCTCATCCACGAGCCGGTTATGCTGCCATGATTACCCAAATGGATGATGGTGTTGGACAGATCATGGATTTGTTAAAGGAATTGAAACTGGACGATAATACGATCGTCTTTTTTACTTCTGACAATGGTCCGACCTATGATCGATTAGGGGGATCGGACTCAAAGTTTTTTGAATCTGCGGGACCCTGGCGAGGTTTTAAAGGGAGTTTGTATGAAGGGGGAATTCGTGTTCCTCTGGTTGTGCGGTGGCCCGGACATATTCAACCGGGAGAAGTGACCGATCATTTGTCTGCCTTCTGGGATGTCATGCCAACTCTTGCTGATTTGACGGGTACGAAAGTACCAGCGGACATTGATGGTTTGACGGGTACGAAAGTACCAGCGGACATTGATGGCATCAGTTTTTTGCCCACATTGTTAAGCAAACCACAACAACAGAAGCAACATGACTACCTGTATTGGGAATTTCCGGCTTATACAGGACAACAAGCCGTTCATATGGGAGACTGGAAAGGGGTTCGACAGAACCTGTTGAAGAAGCGGAATCCGGTAATGAAAATCGAACTTTACAACCTCAAGAAAGATCCCGGCGAAAAGCATGATGTCGCCGATCAGCACCCGAAGATCGTGGCTCGTATCAAGTCAATTATGAAAACAGGCCGCACCCCTTCTGAGATGTTTCCGTTTCCTGCGTTGGATCAGCAGTAAGTAGTGGATGACGGATCAATTGAAACTTGTGACCAGCATTTCTATTGTGAGGAGTCTTATCCCACCCAGATCGGACTTGACCAGGCGAGTTGTCCATTGTTTTGTGTAACGCGAACGTAGTACCAGTCTGTCGATTTCGTATCACTGCGTTTGTCTTGCCAGCGAATTTGGGCTGAATACTCGCTCTGGCCTACCAATCGGTGAAGAATATAACTTTCACTGGTAAAGACGCCTGTGAACTCGACGACATTGTCATCGATCAGATCTTGCAGGCGGGCACTGATGGTTTTTTCATAAGGTTTGCGAATCTGCAGAGTCAGTGTGGTATCCGCTGCACCATCAATTTCACATACGACCGATTTGGTCGGATCTTCGCCGTAGCATTTTACACGCGTAGTATTCGAATCCAATCGTAATTCCTGATTCGAAATGACTTTGAGATTGTCCCGCAATTTTTCACTGAAAGGCGCAGATTGAAAACAGGGAATGGCACGTGTGAATTTTCCATTATCTAGCTTGATTGTCATATCCCACAAACAGGTGCGACCCATTGCCAGATCGGCCCAGGGACCCCAACCATATTGCAGACGGCATTTGACTTTGCCCGGTAAGATAGGTTTCTCGTCTAGATGATCTTCTGGAAAATGGCGTTCAATGACTTGTCCGTTGCGAATTAATTCGATCATTGAAATCGCGTCTTCTGCTTGAACACGGACATCAATCTGACGATCTGATGTGGCTGGCACATCACTGCCCATCGGCTGGCCGTTAAGTGATACTTCTAAAGCAATCCTATCACCAGTTGCAGCATACGTTCTGCGGGCACGCACTGCCTCCATCAGAGATTTCGATGACAAGTCTTCAGCCCAGACACCAACAACGCCTTCTCCATAGGCACCTGGATATCCCAAATGATCATCAGTCGATGCGACGAAACCAAATCGCATCCCTTTCTGCAATTGAGGCACAATCATATTTGCTGTAGAGCGGCCGCCGAGACTATGCCGGATCATCGGAAAAGGAGAACGGTCGGTTTCGGTACAACCATGTTCCGAAAAGACTTCTACAACGGGTGAGGCTGAAGGGCGATAGTGTTTGAAGTTAGCCCCTCGCCAGCCAACTTTGTAACCCACATGATGCGGAATCGCCAGTGCTTGTTTACTTTCGGCAAAGTCGAGTAATTTTTCAACATGATTGGGGAGGAACAGTTCGGGCTGGTCCTCAGGGAAAATCATACAGTAATCACCGAACTGGCTGGAATGCCATTCATAACCCAGAAAAGCAACGAACTGATCGGAATTGGCTTCCTGCATCAGGCTACGGGTTTTCAACCAGTGATTAGAATGGACTTCGAAACCGTTCACCCATTTCATATGACGGTCGCCAGGCATCTTTGGCATGTCATGCCAGGATGCATGGCCAGTGAACGAGAAAAAATCCAGATGCTCCTGAGCAAGTTCGATGGAACGCTCCAGCGATCCTTTGGCATACCCGACGGCGTTATGATTATGTAAATCACCCCAAAACAGTTGGAATTTCTTTTTGTCTTCTCCACCATGCAATTCTGAATTCACGCGAATTCCAGACAACACCGTGGCTGCCATTGTTTCACCTAAAAACGTTCGTCGATTGATTTTTTGAGAATCCATAGTGACTTTCTCAGGTTTGTTTAGGCATGGATTGGTTCGGAAAAAGAGGGACAGGTATTCTCCTGTCCCTCGAGATTACATTATTGGTAACCGATTATTTTTTACCAATGCAGTAAAGCTTATCGGTCATTTTTAAGTAAATTTTCCCATCAGAGAAAATGGGTGTCGCCAGAGCGAAGCCTTCTAATGGATTCTCTGAGACCATTTGAAATTTGTCGCCTTGTTCCAGAACAAACGTTGTGCCATCTTCTCGAGTGACATAAATATGACCATCAGCCAGGATGGGAGAGGCACTAAACTTGTGCCGGCTGCGGGGTAGACGATCCCCCCAGATTTTTTTTCCGGTTTTGATATCAAAACAGAGCAATTCACCTTTGTCAGCACAGATATAGAATCGGCCGTTAATCGCCGCGGGTGTGGGGACATCAGAGAATTCCCCTTTCGCCTCATTCGTCCAGACAACATTTGACTTGGTTACATCCCCGCTTCCACCTAACTTGATTCCAGTGACAGAACCACCGCGTGCATATGGGGCTATTAAATGCCCATCGCTGACGACGGGAGACGAGATTGAGCGAAAGTATTTATGTTGAGTTGGATTCAAGCCACCGACCCGCCAGAGTTCTTTGCCCGATTGAGCATCATGCGCGGTCACGTGGTCTGCGCCGAGTGCATAAATGATTTCTTTTCCATTTTGATTGACGACGATAGGAGTGGAATAACTCTGGTTGGCTTCTTCCGGAGAGGCCAGATTTCGGTCCTGCTTCCAGACTTCTTTACCGGTCGCTTTATCAAAGGCGACGATATAAGAGTTATCGCTCTGCATACAGGCGACGACCACCAGATCCTTTGTCAAAATGGGAGAGGTTCCCAGGTCCCACCAGAGCGTGTCTTCACCATAAATTTTCTGCAAATTTTTCTGCCAGACGATTTTTCCTTCCTTCTTGAGGCAGGCTAAATCACCACTCTTGAAGTAAGTGAAAACGAATTGGTCATCGGTGGCAGGGGAGGGACTGCTACCACTCCCTTTTTTATGTTTGCCGGCGCGCTCGGTACCGAAATCGACATGCCATTTTTCTTTTCCGGTATTTTTATCGATGCAGAGGGCTCTGTTTTTTCCTGCAGTCGTTGTTGTCAGAAACAGGTCGTCTCCCCAGATGACTGGAGTCGAACCACTCACCCCGGGAAAGTCGACTTCCCAGAGTATGTTTTTTGATTGATTCCAGGAGACGGGATAGCCACTTCCTTGGGCGACCCCATTTGAAGATGGCCCACGCCAGCCAGGCCAGTTTCCTGCGAGAGTTGTTGCAGTGATGAGTAGAGTAAGTGTGGCTGCTGCCAATAATGTTTTCATATTGTTACCTCAGACTGTGTGAATATTTATTTGAATATCGCTGGTAGTGATTTCATTTATGGTATGCGTACATTTTCATGGGGAGAATGTCGATTATAGCATGGACTCAAATCCAAATTCATTCCGAATCGAAGTATTTTTCCACGATCCAGCGAGGTTGATGTGGGTCCGGTTTTCTTTTTCGGCCCGTTAAGTCAATGGTTTCAGGCTGGGGATGATCAGATGTGAGGGGTTGTTTATCGTCGGTTTTTTGTTGCCAGTTCTTCAAAATCGCCAGCATTTTCTGAATACGTTTTTTCTGATCTGGTTTTTGAGAAAGATCGTGCAATTCATATGGATCATTTTTGAGATCAAATAATTGCGTCTTATTAATTTGCGTATATCGAATCAATTTCCAGCGATCATCGCGCACGGCCCTCATTAAGTCTTCGTAAGTTGTAAAAAGTGAATTCCGGACACCCTTGGTTTTTTCTTTCCATACGGGTAACAGGTCAAGGCCTTCTACACCAGCGGGAACCGGTGTATGAGTTAAATCACACACAGTCGGAAAGATATCGTATAAATAAACCAGCGCCTCACTGGATTGGTTTTGAGGAATTCCAGGGCCTTTAAAAATCAGTGGCGACTTCATGCTGTGTTCATACAGATTTTGTTTGCCCAATAACCCATGACTGCCTACAGCCAATCCGTGATCGGATGAAAAAATGATGATCGTGTTTTTGTCGAAACCATTTTTTTTGATGGTGGACAGGATACGGCCAATATGAGAGTCCATATCTGTGATCATGCCATAATATTCCGCGAGTTGCTCTTGAACAATTTTCGGATCTCGCGGCCAACCAGCGAGTGCTTCATCCCGGCCAGTCATCCAGCCATTATTAAACGGATGTTGTGGCATGAAATTTTTTGGGAGTGGCGGGGGAGAACTTTTGTAGGATTTCATTGCGGAGTCTGGAGGCATTCGTGGGTCATGGGGTGCTGAAAAAGCAACGTAGGCATAGAATGGTTGGTCTTTGGGCTGCTGGTTTAAAAAGTCAACAGTAGCGTCGACGAATAATTCGGTCGAGAACTTTGCCCCCTTGCGCTTATTTTCAAATTTGCCATTTTTTAGATCTACGACGGGAACCTTTAAATGGTTCGACATACCTCCCATAAAAGCCGCGGTACCAGTTGTAAAACTTTTCTGAAACGATTCAATATGATTGTGCCATTTCCCTGTTCCAAACGTGGTATAACCTGCCTGCTTTAATAATTGAGGCATCGTGGTAACCCCCTTCAGGTTCATAGGAACACGGTAAAGCGTGCGACCACTATTGAGCATGGCCCGACTGGGTTGACAGACGGCACCGTGAATGGAACCCATACAAAACGCATTTCGAAAGCTGAATCCGGTTCTCACCAGCTGATCCAGATTGGGAGTCTGTATGTGAGGATTGTCGTATGCAGCAATGGCGTCGGCGCGTTGGTCATCACTGAATAAAAACAGGATGTTCGGGCGCGAGTTCGATTGCGATTCTGCCCAGATTGGATTTGATTGGAAGGACGTCACAAGCAGGATCAGCAGAGTGATGGAATTTCGCAAGAGTGATGTCATGATTATAAATTACCGCCGGGTAGAGAACAGTAGTAGGGATGATATTGGAATAGTTTTATATTACTGAAAAGTGAGTCAAAGTTCGAATTCTATCACCCTTCTTTAGTAAGTTCCTGCAAATAAATAGCTACGTTTACGAAATTAGTCGATTTTGAAAAAGCGGCGCCCCTTGAGCTCAAAACGGGGTAAAGCACCGGGCGCCACTGTGGTGACTTCGGCATTGAAATTCAGGCGATCCTTAATGGCGTTGCTAACATCTACAACGAGTTGTTTCTGTTGTTCTTCCGTTGTTAGGGACCCAATCGGTTCAAGCTCAATTTTCATATGCTGCATTGATCGGATTGTGTGTACTTCAATCCGGTATTCTGCCAACCGATCGAACGTGCGAAGAATCGCCTCCAGGCTGGAGGGGAAGACATTGTTTCCACGGATGATGACCATATCATCCGCGCGGCCCAGTATACCTCCTTTTAGACGCAGTAATGAGCGACCGGACGGACAGGCAGAGGTATCTTCAGAAACGAGATCACCGGTGCGATAACGAATTAAAGGTGAACCAACTCGTCCCAGATTTGTGATGATTAACTCTCCCTGTTCTCCCCTCTCAACAGGTTGCAATGTGTCCGGGTTTACTATTTCAGCAATGCATTCGGTTTCGAGAATGTTTAAGCTTCCCGGACTTTCCAGAGGTTCAATACCCAATGCACCGATTTCTGTCATGCCCCAGTGATCGAAGACGCGCGCACCCCAGGCTTGGCCAATTCGTAATTTGGTTGCTGCAATATTACCCCCCGGTTCACCGGCGACGATTAATGCACGTACACGACTGGCGGCGAGATTAATGTTTTCTGCTTCAGCCACTTCAGCCAGCCGTAGTGCATATGTGGGAGTGCAGCAGATGGCCGTGATGTGATTGTCTAGAATCATTCGCAATCGGGCTTCGCTTCCCATGCCTCCACCGGCCAGACAAAAATGTCCAAGTCGCGCGGCACCTTCAAAGGCAGCCCAAAATCCGACAAAAGGACCAAATGAGAAAGGGAAAAATAATCGGTCTTCGGGATAGAGACCCACCATACGATAGATCTGCGCCCAGCATTCTCCAAACCAGTCCCAGCTTGCTTTCGTATCCAGCCAGCGCATTGGCGAACCGGTTGTTCCCGACGTCTGATGCATGCGGGTGTAATTTTCTACAGGAAATGTCAAATTCGAGCCATAAGGCGGATGAGACAAATGATCTGCCACTAATTCCGATTTGGTCGTGACCGGCAATTTTTGCAGATCGGATCGATTTTGAATCGATTCTGGAGTGATTCCATGCGCCTCCCATTTATTACGCCAGAAGGGATTGGCTGTAGAAACTTTCTTCAGAAGGTCTTGCAGGCGAAGCAGTTGGCATGCTTCGATTGCTTCCCGATTCTGGTTTTCCGGCATGTTTTGTGATTCATTCATAAAATTTTTAGAAGGATTCATTAAGAGGCGACAAAAATGGTTAGTACGAGCTATCTCTTATTCTGCCGCAACTTGAATGAATTTCCAACCTACCGAGCAATCAACGGTAGAAAATATTGTCCGGAAACCGGTACGGTACAATTGTTGAAACCAGTTGTTATATAAAGAGTTATTGAACTGAAACTATCTAACATGACCAATTCAACTACCACTCAAGTCATCAAATGAGGAGGACGATGATATCGATACAGTAGGTTGTCCTGATTACAAAAAAAATACGGTTCAGATGAGAATCAGGATCGCCTGATCATTGACGACAGCTCCAGAACTGACACCGGGAGACGACAAATTTATGGTAGCGGACGGTAATAGTAACGAGTTGAAACTCGGATTCCTGACAACAATCGAATGTCCGGATGGTGCATTGATCGGCGGATTACTGGTCACCAATCATTTTGGAAGACCTTTGGAATTTCAATGTACAACTCCTGTAAAACCGAACCGAACACAAGAGGTTTTGTATGGACCGACGCTCGTTCCCTTTCTCCTGGGGGAAGTGATCGGCCGGACGTTAGTAGAAAAAGTAAACGTTAAGCCGAATCTGATTCTGATTGAACAGGAACAGGCAATCGAACTCCAGAAACATATCACGATTCCGGTGGCAATATTATCCGATCTGGAACAGATTCTGGAAGAAAAAGATTCATTCATCTGTGAACAAGTTGGGCAAAACAGATTGCGGTTCGATGCAGGTCATCAGGCGGGTAGAACAGCCATCGAAACGACCAGCAAAAAAATACCGGGTGATGCAGATCTGGGAGAACCTTTTGAACGTGTGCGAGAAGCCTTGAATGAAGCTGTCAAAATGGGTTCATCCCGTTGACATCATTCTCATGTGGGCGTTATGAAAATTTTCAGGAGCACTTCGTTTAAGATCAGGCGGATACGTGGAATATTCAGAAACGAATTCGAATAGTGAAACAGACACTCGGAATGTACCCAATCATTCGGGTGGGCCACACTTTCTCCCTCAGTCAATGGCTCCAAATGTAGTGCCCATTGCACAAACAGATCGACAACTTCTCAAAGAACAAATCGACAGCGATGTGATACCATTGGTGTTATCGGCTTCTGTTTTTGCCTCAGGGATGAATGGGGCACTCAGTCGTAAGTTCAATCTGGAAACGACATCGATTGATTTGTTAGAGCAATCTGGCATGCAGCCTAAGTGGAAGCCGACCCGACCTCGTATTAAGACCTTCGGCATGACTTTTCCCGATGGCTTGGAGTTTATTCCACCGAAAGAAGAAGATGATAACGAAGACGAAAGAACTCAAATAAAAGGACCTGAAGTAACCGGTTCAGAAAATACAGAAAGCAAAAAAACGACTCGACTTAGACCTCCAGCGAATGCACTGTCTCTGGAAGACCGGCTGTTTTATTTATTACAGCCTCCTCTTCAATCCTGGTTGGCAGGGCAGGAACTGTTGTTGCCATTCGAACCGTTCCCTTACCAATACGAGGGAATTGCCTGGCTGTTTTCACAAAAGTCTGCCTTACTCGCCGACGAAATGGGACTGGGTAAAACAATGCAGACTATTACCGGCGTTCGTCTGTTATTGCGGAGTGGTCAGATTCGTCGTATTTTGTTGCTCTGTCCTAAACCGCTCATTCCAAACTGGCAACGCGAATTTAAGTTCTGGGCCGAGGAATTGCCTATCACTGTTGTGCAAGGAGACTCGAATCGTCGTAAAATGATTTGGGACATGCCGAATACACCGATTCTCGTTGCGAATTATGAATCGATGGCGCGTGATTTTGAAACGATGGGAGAAGAAAATATCCCCCGGTTTGATCTGGTTGTGCTTGATGAAGCACAGCGGATTAAAAATCGAAACTCTCGTACAGCTGAGATGGCGCGTTTAATTCCGCGCAAGCGAAGCTGGGCTTTAACGGGGACCCCTATCGAAAATCGACATGAAGAGATGTCCTCTTTATTCGAATGGATGGAGATTATCCCACCACGGGCCACTCCCGATCTGCGTCAATTGCAGGTTCTTTCCAAGGAATTTATTTTGAGGCGGACGAAAGACCTGGTGATGTCAGATTTGCCCCCACGTCTAGATCGCCCGGCGTATCTGGATTTGAATCCGGCTCAGCAACATGCTTATGAAACCGCTGAAAAAGATGGAGTGATTCAGCTGAATTCAATGGGAGACTCTATTACAGTACAACACGTTTTCGAGTTGGTATTGCGTTTGAAACAGATTACGAATTTCGATCCCGTCACAGGTGAGAGTTCCAAGTTGGATCGACTGGAAGCTGACATGGAAGAAATTGCTGCCAGTGGAGGCAAAGCAATTTTATTCAGCCAATGGACAAAGCCTTTGGATTTTATAGCCGAACGTCTGGGGCGATTTGGAACCCTGGTTTATCATGGTGGAATTCCCACCAAAAAACGTGAGCCAATTCTAGATCAATTCAAGAACGATCCAGATTCACACTTATTATTAATGAGTTATGGAACAGGAGCCGTGGGTTTAAATTTGCAGTTTGCCGGTTATGTCTTTCTGTTTGATCGCTGGTGGAATCCAGCAATTGAAGACCAGGCGATTAATCGAGCGCATCGCATAGGGCAGAAGACTCAGGTGATTGTGACGAAATTTATCTGTAATAATACGATAGAAGAACGGAT
>NZ_CALEMX010000005.1 GCF_937910335.1 uncultured Gimesia sp.
GAGCGCCTGGTGACTTTAAGGCAAAAGAGGGGACGTTGTGGGTGGACTACCCAAGCAAAGGCGGTCCTTCACCAAAAGTACCTGTAAAAGTAATTCCCGAAAACCCCGCTTGGTTTTATCACCATTCAGCCAGGGTTCAGGGTCCGCACGCCGGGTTTGTCACAGGTTCAGGTGCAATGGGGTTGGAAAAAATTAATATTTTGATGGGTGATCAAAACCTAAATGGAGTTTACACGGTACGTCTGTTTTTCGCCGAAACTCAGGGGGTTTCTAAAGGCAATCGGATTCAGACAATTTCAATTCAGAACACAACCGTTTTAAATGACTTTGATATTTTGAAAGAAGTAGGTGACCCTGGTGTAGGAGTTATGAAAGAGTTTAAGAATATCAAAATTACCAAGGGCGCATTGCTAATCGGGTTGAATGCGGTTGTTGGAAAAACATTACTTTGTGGGATCGAGGTAATAGAACAATAGCAGAGTGTTATCAACATCCAAGGCACATTAATGTGGTCGACTGCCAGATTAGAGATTGGTTATCATTGTTTGTAACAATCTCTCGGAATCTTCCATTCCAAATCTGTACGTGTTGTCAATTCTTGTTCTAAAAAACTCGAATCGTACTCAATTTTTTCGAAAAGTATGAGATCTCGTAA
The DNA here is from genome assembly GCF_937910335.1 of uncultured Gimesia sp. Classification (GTDB taxonomy): domain Bacteria; phylum Planctomycetota; class Planctomycetia; order Planctomycetales; family Planctomycetaceae; genus Gimesia. The sequence continues at coordinate 656 of NZ_CALEMX010000005.1, forward strand.
CGAGTATGAAGTTTGTTTTAAGGTTCGTTTTTGTTTGCTGTCCGGCATTCGATGAGTTACGCGAACAGAATTGGACGAATCGCTTGTGTTGTTTGCTTTGGATTCGTTTCATTCTCAATTGGGTTCAATCGCATCTGACTGAAATAATGTGTCAGCGAAAAGGGTGGTTTAAAAATGCCTTTGTGAATACGTTTGTCAGTGCTGAGCGTCACTCAATCACTGGTGGCTTCCAGCCGAGCCGACCGAAGTAGCCCCACCCGCCCCAAGCGACTCGGGATACATGGACTGCGAAAAAGTCTTGATAGAAAATGTCACGTGACATTTCAAAGTTCCGATTCAGAACTTCCGTTGCGCGTGCTCTCAGATCGGGAGTCAGTTTGCCTCCATTTGTTTTCAGTTCTGCCAGTAAGTGATAACCCGCGGAGTGGATCTCAGCGTAGTCGAGACCACGACGGAGAAAGACGAGTCGCTTGGTGACTTTTGGATTACTTTTCGTATTGGCAATCGATCGATCAGCCTCATCAAGTAAAGATCGTAACTCCTTGATCACTTCCGGAGTGAAAGGCGCAGTCGGATGCAGAGGCGGATCAGATGCTGCGATTTCGTTGGTGAGTTGTTCGAGCCGTCCGAAATAACGTTTCACAAATTCGGCACCGGCACCAAAACCGGACCGACAGTAGTCGTCAATCTCTGCATTGACATCAAGGTCCGGATTCCAGTGGAGCCGGGCAGCTACGTAAAAATTCAGCCCCTGAGTCGCCCAATGATGGGTGCAGGCATCCATGTCTGTTCCAATCATGGAATGATGCGCGAGATACCTAAAATCCTCGGCCAGTTTGTGAACGTAAACAACAGGGGTGCCTTGCCGTCGGGCTGCCAGTAGCAGGTTCGGACGAAAATAAATTTTTGATACTTTCTTTGCCCAGGCATCCCAACGTGCTCGTCCCGTTTGGCGTCGAGAATCGTCGAGATAGGAAATATCTACAAAGCGAATGGCAATATTCGAATGAAGTTTGTGTTTCACAGGCGGATCGGTGTAAGCGCTATAGGCATCAGCGGTCAGCCAAGCATCGGGATGGACCTTGCAGACGCGTCTGGCGATTTCATTCCAAAACCAGACATAGCGATCAGTCAACGAAACGTAATTAAATTCACGCCGTCCCTCTTTTCCGGTGAAATCCCACAACTTGATCGGGTTTCCCTTTGGTGGGTCGAGTTTCTTGCATTCCGGGCACATGCAAAAAGTCGCTCGGCCACCATCATTAGGTCCGATCGCAACACTCTTCACACCGGGCTTAGAACTCTGGCGGTTCAACTCCTCAATCTTGTCTCGTGCTATTGCATCGATCAGTTCGAGGTTACTGACACAGAATCGTGAACGCGATGTCCCAAACTGGCTCTGGTCACGAGACCCATTCGGTTGCATCGCAAACCATTCAGGATGTTCTTTACTCCATTTATCCCAGGCATGACCAAAGGAATGCCCACTTGCCAGTCCAAGGCTACCACCCATCCGTTGCCAGGTAAACCATCCTCCATCTTCCGATTCGGTGGCTGCGGCTTTTGCTCGTAATCGTTGGTATTCTTCGGGTTTGGCATTGAGCCGTACCAAGCCTGCTGCATCACGGTTCCCATAGCTCATGTTGCGAATATTTCGTTGTTTGAGCAGCGGTGTTTTGGATATATTTATCGGTTCTACGACGATTGATTTGTTTTGTGGTACGACCTTGCCGAGTTCGCCAGGCCAGAGGAACCGGCACCCAAGGGATTCTTCAAGAAAAGTCGTAACGGCATAGAGCGTTCCGTTTCGATCCGAGGGTGTGAAGTCGTCAGGTCCAAGGAGAGCAATCGCGTTGGGAAACGATCGAATCCGAATACCACCCGGTCCGAGACCTTTGGCGCTAATGCCAAGCTTCCGGGTTAGCGAGCTTTCGCCCACGGCAAGATAATTCGTGTTGGGGGGAATCTTTGAATCTTTAACGACAGCAAATTGGGCTCCCGAGATCTGAAACAGATGATCGCTGAGAACTTTCGCAGCTTTTTTTGCAGCTGCGGAAGGCTTTGCTGAGATAACGATCACTGCTTGGGCTTTTCCATTATCACTGAGAGTGAGAGAATCGTCAGCGGACATCAAGTGTGAGTTTTGGTTCAACGCAAAACCGATGGCTGCAAAGACGCAGAATGCACGAAGCGATCTGGCATTCATAATTGTTGTTGTGATCATACCGTGTCGTACTCCCTGGATATTATAAGGTTAAGCCTTGTCTTGAATTCCTGGAGACCCACTCAGTGTTGATCGTGCCGATCGCTGAGTCAATAAGGGGCAGAACCGAATGGTACTGTCGAGTCGTAACATCTTTCAAGTGGTATTGTTGCGTAAACGGTCTCTTAGCACCTGTCTTGGTAATTGCATCAAGGGGTAGGTGCCGCGTCTACGTTTGATGACGCGAGGTTCAATGCGACCGGGACGGTTACCGACTTCGCACGTTGCAATCTGATTCGCCAACGCTCGACACATTTCACGCAGTGCCTGCGAAGTGTGTTTTCCGCAGGCGGTCAGCATCCAGGCTGTCAGAATAAACTGGCAAGCTGCTGTGAAACTGATCTGCCGGGGACGTTTCTGATGTAGCAACGCCGCACCAGCGGCCGTAGTGCGAATTAAATTGTAGCCCAGGATTGTGGTCCACAGTTCGCAGCGAATCATCGCCGGCGATTTGCAGCGCAGGTGTCCCAGATTCAGAGTATCTTTGATAGAGCGCAGATCCAGTTCCACATTCCAGCGAACGCCGTACAACTCGGCGATTTCTGCTTTGGTGTGCTCATCATCCAAGAGTGTAGTGATGATCGTTATCGCCTGAGTCCGCCTTCCCCTTTCAACCACCTGGTAGCGAATTTCTCGCAACAGAATCGTCTCTGGAATCTGTAAGAAAGTCGCTTGATCCATCCAGGTGGGACATCGTTTTGGCCGGATCCAAGTGACGAGATGATCATACTTTCCCAGCCGTTTGCCACGTCGAAAATCAGAACGGCGTTTGTGGTGCAGCCGCGTGCAGACATCGGTTTCCTGTCTCAGTAGTGAAGCGATCATCATGTAGGAGCAGTAGTAACGATCAAAAATAGCAACATCACCCCTATTCAAAGAGCCAAACAGCTTGCGCAGCAATGCGGTTTCGCCAGATTGTTTTCCCTTATAGGGGCCGATGGCGACATCCAACATACAAGCGGTGGCCAGTGAAAGCACTGCTACCGCACGGGCGATTGGCAGGCCACAGCCGGGCGCCTGCGCATTTTGTTGCGGGAACTCTGCCTGATTACTTTCCGTGTCCGGCATTGTGAAAGTGAAGCCATCGATCAGCTTGGCATGCCTGCCTTTCCAGAGCCAGCTTTCCTCTGCAGCATCTTCGAGTTCGGAAGCGACTTCACAACTAATTTCGCGCAAGGCCGGAACAGACAACTTTGCACGCGCTCGACAATAGTTTCTGGTATCAGCGGTAGGAGCAGCTTCGCCTGTGAGTTTGCAGAACGCTATGACCCGGGCCACTGCTGATTGACAGGACGCTTCTTTGCCATCCCGCAGAACCTGTCCCAGAAACGACCAGAGCATGACGGCAGTGGAGTAAACGCCGTGTGTTCCGAACAACCCGTTGTGCCGGGCAAAGATCCTCGCGATGCGTTTGGCAGAGAGCAACTTCGAGAATGGCAGACCCGCCGACGACAAAAAAGAATCGAGGATCAATTGAAAATTGCTGCTGCCTTGAGACTGCGATTCAGATAAATTAACAGACATGAAAAACCCTCCCTGGCGATTTCATGCACGAAGTTCCAAGGATGGTTGAAAACATTATCGCCGGGAGCGGTTATAAAGCTAGACCAACTCCAGACAGCCATAATTTTACAAAATATTCATAGCTGTCATAGACCAACGTACGCACAAACGGAAAAATGACAGTACCATTCGGGGCAGAACCCTTATTCTCTCCTTTCATCCTGCAGATTAGCAAAATAGTGATACCGCAGCTAAAACGGCAATAACTCTGCTTCTTCCTGCACGGAAGCAAAATACAGATCGGAATCTTCATTCCACTCTGCCAGTTTACGAACTCCAGGTGCCAGTGTTTCTTCCATGACCCCCTCCGAGTCATGTTCGTAACCCATCAGGTGACCGAGTTCGTGCAAAATCACGGTCCAGAGATCAACGCGGCCCGGCGCAGCGCTGTCTGGTAAAGCAATCAGGGAGAGCTGGCTGTCGAGTGCAAATTCACTGTGATCAAGTGGGGTAGAATCAACGAACCATCCGTAACCAGCGGCATTCACATCGAGATAGATCGTACCCGGAACAGCCCGCCCGAGTGTGCCACCTGACAGGTCCACTACTTTGACTTCAACGCCTGACAATGCCTGAGTCATCTCGGGAGTGAGTTTCTCACTGACCTGCACG
>NZ_CALEMX010000006.1 GCF_937910335.1 uncultured Gimesia sp.
AAAGCATCCGTAAAAACCAATCCATTAAAACCCATTTTTTCTTTCAAAAGTTCATCAATTTTTTCGAGTTCTGCTTTGATCTCCAGCGCTTCGGGAATGGTAAGGGAGGTTCGGCCTGAGAAATAATACTTTGCCGCCAACTCGTCTATTTCGTATTTGTCTCCCAGACGATCCACCAATTGGACGAGGCTTCTGGCGAAGGGGCTACTATCGTCCTCCGTTTTATACCAGATACGTTCCAGTTCATAGATTTGTTCTTCGCGGACCGCTTGCGCGAAATAATCTTTAAGCCTGCGAGGAGGCTTGATATGTTTGGCATAATCGTGATAACTGCGGCGGGCTTTTTTGCGCACGCTTTCTGTTTCATAGGTTTCCAGAATGCGGCGTTTGCGTTCTTCCAGCATGGCGATCAATGCATCCAGGCTGGGACCGAGGCCCGCAATCTGGCTGGGATCCAGGCGAATGGCCCGGGCGAGTTCTTCTTCGGTCAGCTCGCGCATTGAGCCATAATACATCATATGATTCAAGGCAGGAGAGACCAGATCGGGAGGCGGCTGCATTGGATCGGGAATGCGCTTGGGGTCGTACTTCTGGTACGTATGAATAATCCCGCCTGTCAGTCGTTTATCGGTCATAGGTGTGTCTCGATCTCTCTGGTGAGAGGAATTTGAGAGCATGTCGTAGATCAGGTTTCATAAACAATGCGACCATGATCCTGCGAGCGTGAAATTTTACTGTTGGCATACAGGCCTGCCAGCACGAATTCGATGCAAGACGCTCGAATGGAATCATCACCTGATGCATTGACTTCGAATGCTTTATCCCAGATGGGAGGCACGCGTTTGAGTCGGTCTGCATATTGTGAAGAAGGCAGCATGTCTCCCACTTCAATTTTGATGCCTTGTGAAAAGATTTCGCTGATTTCAGCCAAGCCATGTTCGACGATATATTCCTGAAAGACATCTTGAATCGCCTGGGCGATGATGGCGTCTAGCACCTGTCTTTCGGACATCTGGTTGGCGCCCATCATATCCAGTTCCAGTTTACCCAGTGATGAAGAGTAGAGATGTCCCAGATCACTGATACGGGGGACGGCTGGTTTTTCGTTGAGAACGGCGCCTCGTCTCCGGGCGGCTGCTACCATCATGCGATAGTTGGCGATACTAAACCGGGCACTGACGCCGGAATCGTGATCGACGTATTTCGAAGCACGGGCAGCGATCGTAATTTGTTCGATAATTTCCCGCATGAAATATGGAACGACGACAGGGACCTCACCTGCAAGGTCAACGCCGGATTCCTGTTCCATAATTTCAATACCGACACTTCGCTCACGGGGGTAATGCGTGTGAACTACTGAGCCGATCCGGTCTTTCAGCTGTGGGATGACTTTCCCACTGCGATTAAAAGTCGAAGGATTGGAGGAAAACAGAATCAGCATATCCAGATCGAAGCGGATCGGATAGCCACGAATTTGAACGTCGCGTTCTTCCAGAATATTGAACAGGCCGACTTGCACGAGCTCGTCCAGTTCGGGCAGTTCATTCATAGCAAAGATGCCGCGATGCATGCGGGGGATCAGACCGAAGTGCAGCGCACTTTCCGCGGACATACTTTCGCCATGTGCGAGTTTGGCAGGATCGATCTCGCCGATGACATCGGCAAACTTGGTCCCGGGCGCGAGACGCTCTGCATAGCGGTCTTCGTTAGACCACCAGCCGATGGGTACTTCCTCGTCCGGGGTGTTTGCCAGAACTGTTTTCCCTGCGCTGGTGATTGGCTGATAAGGGTCGTCATGTACGGGGGAGTCAGGGATATCAAGATAGGGTATTTCGGGATCAAGAAATCGAACGAGCAATCTCATGATGCGGCTTTTCGCCTGTCCTTTTTCTCCGAGGAAGAGCATGTCATGTTCGGAGAGCAGGGACAGTACGATATCGGGTATGACGGTGTCATCATAGCCGACGATGCCGGGAAATAGATCATCGCCGCGCTGTAGGGCGGACATTAAGTTATCGTAGATTTCACGTTTGACCGTTTTGCTTTTCCAGCCGCTTTCTCGAAGCTCCGCCAGATTTGTGGGCCGATTCATAAAGATTTCTCATTCCGGTTTTGATATTAAGTATTTAATGAATAGTTTTGCTATTGGGCTGCTCAATCTGAGATAGATGAAATCTCTCGACTGCCAAAGCTTGAAACATAAACGAGATCATTCTTAAGAGTAACATTAACAATCATAGACAAAACAGAGGAGTAGACTATGGTGCAGTTGTTCAGAAATCCCGGGATTCAGAAAAAAATGATTTCCATTCAATATAAACTAGCTAGCAAGTGGCTCAAGAACTGGTAACACTGTCTGCTTGACTGTGCTCCTTTACCCGAATCTTGAAGTTGATATAGAATGAAGCTTCCTCAATTAGTGAAACAAAGGATCCTCATGAAACTCGCGCAATCATTATTGACTGTAATGACACTCTTTTTTGCGTCTTGCCTGTCGGGTTCTCTCTTCGCTGAGAAACCAGTTTCCTCCGCTGCTGCGTTACAACCTTTTGTTGACAAACAGGAACTTGCGGGGGCTGTTGCTCTGGTTGCCGACAAGGATAAAGTTCTCTCGGTTGAGGCTGTTGGTTTTGCAGACGTAGTGGGTCAACAGGCAATGAAACCTGACGCTCTGTTCTGGATTGCCTCTCAGTCGAAGGGGATGACAGCGACTGCAGTTATGATGCTTGTCGATGAAGGTAAGATCGCGCTAGATGATCCGGTCGAAAAATATCTGCCCGAATTTCGCGGTCAGATGGTTATCGCTGAGAAAGATGCGGATCACGTACTACTGCGTCAACCAGTGCATCCGATTACTATTCGCGAAGTACTCAGTCACATGAGTGGACTTCCTTTTAAGTCGGCCATTGAAACACCGACGCTGGATGGTCTGCCTCTGGCTGCTGCCGTGCGCAGTTATGCAATGACGCCTTTACAGACTGAACCGGGTACACACTACCAATACTCGAATGCCGGCATTAATACGGCAGCGAGAATTCTTGAAGTTGTGACAGGAAAAAGTTACGAAGACTTCATGCAGCAGCGATTGTTTGATCCATTAGGAATGAAGGATACCACCTTCTGGCCGAACGCAGCGCAAGTGAAGCGATTGGCAAAGTCATACAAGCCTGATTCCACAAAAGAAAGTCTGGTTGAGTTTCCTCTGAATCAGCTGGGTACTCCTCTTACTAATCGTCATCATCGATTTCCAATGCCCGCCGGTGGATTGTTCTCTACCGCGCAAGACACTGCGATTTATTGTCAGATGTTGCTGAATGGTGGTGAATTGAATGGTCGATGTTATCTGAGTCAAGCTGCGTTTGCAGAATTGACAAAGCGGCAAACACCGGAGACAGTCAAGCAAAATTACGGACTTGGACTGGCGGTTGGGCCAGATCGGTTTGGGCATGGTGGCGCACATGCTACGAATATGGAAATATATCCCGAGAAGGGAGTCGTGATTGTCTGGATGGTGCAGCATGGTGGCTTTCCCGGTAAGGGGGCGCAGGCCCGGGTTGTGTTCAAGGACTGGGCCATTGAGCATTTTGGTAAATGAGCCGTCTGTTCTGGCTGAGCGATCGGACTTCGGGAGCCAAAGCAGATTCATTACAAGATCAATCAACACCAGCAACGATCAACTTCAAAGAGTCAGTTATCTTTACAGAAAGACGACACCGGATGAGTATCTATCAAAAATTTGGCGTTGAGCCCATCATTAACGCTTGTGGAAGTGTAACTCGCCTCGGTGGTGCGCCGATGCCATCTGAAGTGCTGGAGTCATTTCGTGAAGCTGCTGCAGAGTGGGTTCCTCTGGAGCAACTTCAGGCAGCCGCATCGCGGAAAATTGCTGAGCATACAGGAACCGAGGCAGGTCTGGTGACCTCTGGAGCCGCTGGTGCTCTGACTTTGGGGGCGGCTGCAATTCTTGCAGGTCATAGTTTAAAACGGATGGAACAACTGCCACATTGTGATGGTTTTCCAGATGAGTTTATTATCGCGCGAGAACAACGGAGTGGCTACGATCATGCGGTTCGTGCTGCCGGCGCAAGGCTGGTTGAAGTGGGCTTCAACGAAATTATTTCCAATGCGGGTGTGCGTCGTACAGAAAGCTGGGAGTATGAGGCGGCCATTACTGAGAACACTGCTGGTATTGTTTATGTGCATTCGGCAGATTCACAACCTGATTTAACGGAGGTTGTAGAAGTCGCGCGAGAGCATGGTCTTCCGGTTCTGGTCGATGCGGCTGGCGAAGTGCCACCACGGGCTAACTTGAAAGCGATTGCAGCCATGGGCGCCGATCTGGTTTCCTTCAGCGGAGGGAAGGCCATTCGAGGGCCACAATCTACGGGGATATTATGTGGTAAACGCGAATTGATTTCTTCAGCTGCTTTACAAATGCTGGATATGGACGACCACGGTCAACTCTGGGAACCTCCCGCTGATTTCATTGATACT
>NZ_CALEMX010000007.1 GCF_937910335.1 uncultured Gimesia sp.
AACGTCGGCAAGAAGTACTGGCTGGGAATATTGCGAATATTGATACCCCTGAATATAAAATGCGCGATTTGCCTGTGAATGATTTTCAGCTGGCTTTGCGTGAAGCGATTCAATTAAAAGATAATTTATCCCCCGGGGCGGCACAAACTTCATTGGGCATGCCAGCTACGGTTTCAAATAATCAGGCATTACAAACACAGTTGGAAAGTCTGTTTCCGCGCAGCCTGTTTCAGGCTCAGGAAGCTTCGCCCCAGAATTTAACATTTCAGGATGCAAATAATCGCAGTATGGAGTCTCAGGTCATGCAGATGACCAAAAACTCGATGATGCAACAGTTTGCTGTTGAAGTCATGATGGCACAGATGAATCAGTTAATGATGGTGATTTCCGAACGTCCCTGATTTTTGATCCAGAATTTTAGAAATAAGATCTTATAAAGGAGCAGGATATGTTAAAGGGAATTGACATCAGTACCAGTGCCCTGGTTGCACAGCGTCAACGTATGAATACAATCGCCGGCAACATTGCTGCGGTGAATGTATCGCATGATCCAAAGAGTGGGGATGCCCCTTTTTATCGCAGAATGGTTACATTTCAGGCAGATACTGATAGTCTGGACCCGGAATCGACGGGTGTCGGTGTCAAATACAAGATTGAGATTGATACAGACAGCGAATTGCGAAAAACATATAGTCCGGGACATCCTCACGCGGATCAAGATGGAAACGTTACCTATCCTAACATTGATGTTGTGACAGAATTTGTAAATGCATTAGAAGCCGGCCGTGCTTATGAGGCCAATATTTCCGCATTAGATATTACCAAAGATATGTTTAGTACGTCGTTAAGAATCCTGGCCTGATTTCAGGAACCCGCTATTTTAATGAATCATGATTTCATCTGATCTCAAGGAAGGGAAGAAGATGACAAACTCAATCAGTCAAATCGGAAACACATTTTTGCCTGGCATTCCACCTGTCGGAATGAATGAGAATGGTGCCGGTATTGCGACTGGCGGACATTCTTTCAAGGACATGATGTTGCAGTCGCTTGATAATGTCAATCAGTTGCAGGTTCAGTCACAGCAGGCGATTGAAGGTGGTTTGATTGGTGAGGATATTACACAGGCCGAAGTGTTTTCATCGATTAAGAAAGCGGATCTGGCATTGAGAATGATGGTTCAAATGCGAAATAAACTTTTAGAAGCCTATAATGAGATTCAGAATATGCAAATGTAGAGCATATCGAAAATAATAAACATTCCCATTTTGACACGGATTAGTCGATTGGTCACCCGGTATGGATACCATTAAAAATATATATCAACAGTTTGTTACATTGTTTCATTCAATGTCCGGCAGTCAGCGCGCTATCCTGCTGGCTGTTCCGGTATTGATGATGCTGGCCTTTGGGATTCTCTTCTTTCGAGACAGCAATTCCAGTTATGTTTCACTTTCGTTGGGAAAAGATTTTACAACTCAGGAGGTGATTCATGCAGAGGAAGTTCTGTTGCGAGCTGGCCTGACTGATTTTTCCCGAAGGGGTCAACGAATCCTGGTACCCCAGTCTGAAGTCCCCCGTTATAACGCTGCTTTAATTGAAGGGGGAGGCTTGCCTACCGACTGGGCTTCGGAATGGCAGGAACAATTTGAGAAATCAAGCATGTTTGTCAGCAAAGATCAACTGCAGGTCATGCGGGATATCGCGTTGGGAAATCAGTTACGTCGCATGATTCGAGCGATTCCTGCAATTGAAGATGCCAGTGTGATGTGGGCACGTTCCAAGAAACGCCTGCGCTGGAACAATACGACACCTGAAGTGACCGCCACCGTGATGGTTACTCCGCATCCGGGAAAAGAATTAACGCATACGCTTATTACCAGCCTGCGTGCCGCCGTTGCCACGATGGTTCCCGATTTGACAGCTGAATCGGTAACCGTATTCGATCAATCAACGGGAACCTCATACAGGGCGGATGACAAAGACGATGCCTTCGACAGCAAGTTTATTTCCTGGGTCAATAAACATACGAAAAACTATCAGGATAAAATCCTTGACTCTATCTCTTACGTTCCGGATGTCATTGTCAATGTAAACGTCGATGTTGAAAACCTAAAGCGGTACGTTGAACGAAAACAGGAGATCAGTACCGAAGGGTCGGTCACTTTACAATCAAAAGAGCAATCTTCGGAACGTGATATTATTCAGAAGCCGGCTCGTGCAGAACCGGGGGCGAGATCAAATCAACCTAATTCACTGTCTGTGGCTCGAGGAAATGAGAAAACAGAGAAAGTAACAGAAACGAATAATGAATCGACTACGGCACCTTCTTTTACCTGGACTGAAAAAGAATTTGTCGCAGCCATGCCTAGTACTGTGCAGGTTTCGGTTTCAATTCCAGAAGATTATTACTCAGCAGTTGCAGTGAAGCGTGGGATCAAAAAAGGGGAAGCTGAAGCAGAGCTTGCCGCCTTTAAGCAGGAAACGGATGCCATTAAAACTGAAATTGAGGCGAACATTCAGAAACAAGTGCAGAAATTAATACCATCACAGTCAGCGGCTGATGCAGTCAGTGTTATTTCCCATGTCCGTATTGATGCTGATGTACCAGAATTAGATTTGCCTCTGACAGAAAGTCTTGGTGAATTTGTGAGCCAGTGGGGCAGTACTCTTGGGTTGGGCTTATTTGCTATTTGGGCTTTATGGATGCTCAATAAAAGCATGCCGCAAATGGAAGAGGTCGATCCTGAAAGCATCAGCCTTCCGACGCCTATGTCACAGGTACCAGAATCAAAAGAGGATGCTCCCCAAACTCCAAGTGAGTTGACTCAACGAGATGAGGTTCAGCTTCAAGTACGCGATAATCCTGAAGTGGCAGCGCAGGTGTTGAGTAAATGGATACAGTCAACGACATAACCGAGAATCACATTAATATATTGAGTTGGTAAATCTAATAGACTGTGGATTGAAAAAATGGATGAATTACAAAAAGCAGCCGTCTTATTATTAAGCCTGGATAAAGCGCTTGCCGCAGAAGTTCTCAGCTTGATGAAAAAAGATGATGTCGAAAAAGTGACAATGAAAATTGCCAAGATGTCTGATGTTTCCAAAGAACAGCAAACAACGGTTTTGAATGAATTCACAACAATTCGCAGTGAGCAGACGAGTATGGAGCGGGGTGGGTTGGATGCCGTGAATGAACTTCTGGAACAGTCTCTGGGTAAAGAAGGGGCAGGCTCGATTCTGGATAGCATAAACCAGTCCATGAATTCTGTTCCGTTTGGTTTTTTGCAGAAATCAGGCGCGACGAACCTGTTAACTTTTATTATTGAGGAGCACCCTCAAACCATTGCCATGATTATGTCACATCTGCCTAGTAATCTGGCAGCGGAAGTGCTGGCTGGTCTGCCTTCTAATAAGCAGGTTGATGTGATCAAGCGGATTGCGAATATGGAACAAACCAGTCCGGAAGTGGTTCGGGATGTTGAAAAGAGTCTCGAACATCGCATGAAAAATACTTTCAGTCAAGGAATGGAAAACGCAGGGGGTGTCGAGCTGGTTGCAGAGATTCTGAACGTTACCGACCGGATGACCAATAAAGGGATTCTGGAAAACATGGATGAAGATACACCAGATCTTGCGGATGAGATTCGGCGGTTGATGTTTGTCTTCGATGATCTAGTGAAACTGGATAGCAAGGCAATTCAATCCTTGTTGAAGGAAGTCGAAACCAATCAATGGGCAGTGGCACTCAAAGGTGCTTCTGAAGAAATCAAACAGAAAGTTCTCAGTAATCTGTCACAGCGGGCCGCTGATTTATTGCGTGAAGAGATGGAATATTTAGGGCCAATTCGCGTTAGTGATGTTGAAGCAATTCA
>NZ_CALEMX010000008.1 GCF_937910335.1 uncultured Gimesia sp.
CCACTTGAATCCATCCGTACAATGTGAACATTATATATCGTAAGGATATGCTTGTTAATCATTTTAATGGATTTCCATTCACATTTATTGCAGGAGATTATGGTATGACGTCAAGAAAACATGTCAATTTGTTTCTAGCTGTGTTCACAGGAATCGCATTAACCATTTGCACATCAGGTACACTCACTGCACAGAAAAAAGAATCGGATGCTGCAAAAGCCAGTGCAAAAGCAAAGAAATCTGTTACTAAGAAATCAAAAGGGCGAGTCCCTGCTCACTACGGCAAACTGAGTCTATCTAAAGAGCAACGCAACAAAATCTATGAAATCAAAGCCGGTTATAAATCTCAGATCGATAGCCTGAGAAAACAACTGGCCGAACTGTCCAAAAAGCAGAATTCAGAATGTGAAGGTGTTTTGACCGCTACACAAAAATCAACACTGGATAAAATTCTAGCGGACGTTGCTTCTAAGAAAGCACCCAGTAAGAAATCAACCAATAATAAAACAGCGAAAAAATAAATTTGAGTACAATTCAGACGACTCGCTACTGATATACAATAAAGGGCGTGATTTGTTATTAAATCACGCCCTTTCTTTTACCGACACTGTAAAGTTATACTGCTGATAAATAAATGGTCGAGATCTCTTTGCTGTTCTTGATGACAATTCGGTGCTACAGAAAAGGAATGCCTGTCACCGTCAGAGTTACAATCTAAAAGATATTCGGAAATCATCATTGACTCATGAATTCGGAAAAACAAACGACATCTCGACCTGAATCACCCAACGAGCGTCATTTGTCAACCGCATCTATTTCGCTCTGGATTCCCCTGCTACATCTGCTATTTGTAATTCTACTCTTTTGCTTCTTAGCACCCTTTGAATGGGCACGCATTCATTCCGAGAACCAGAACCTCCCCTTGCTCACACGTTTCTTTCTGCATGTAAACGTGGATACAACTCCCTATTTTATTCTGTTGCTGCTGAGCCCACTCTGCTGGTTTCTTCGACCTTATCTTAACAACCGTTTTTTCTCGCAAACGCTCCGGCCTCGATTGTCACAACAATGGGTCATTGAAAAACAAAAATCACGGAAGTGTGATTATCCCGCGATTTTCCTGTGCGTAATCGTCGCTTCCAGTTCTTTCCTGATGAGTTTATGGACGTCTGTGCACATCGTAAACCAGGAACAAAACCTTGCATTCGGCGATCTTCCCCCCGCTTATCATGATGAATTCAGTTACCTGTTTCAGGCAAAAACGTTTCTGGCGGGCCGCACGTGGTTTCCCAGCCATCCAGACGTGCCCGAAATCTTCGATCAAGTGCATGTATTAAATGAAGGTAAAATGGCCAGCCGCTATTTTCCAGGCACCGGACTCTGGCTGGCCCCCTTTGTCGCCTGGGGACATCCCTATTGGGGTTATTGGCTAGCGGGAGCGATCACCGCGTGGTTTATCTTCTGGTCCGGCAGAGAGCTGGGTGGAAACGGCGTAGGATTTCTGGCAGGTTTCGTGATTGCACTTTCGCCGGGCATGGCGATCTTCAGCAACCTGCTATTAGCGCACCATCCCACATTGATTGGCCTTTCACTATTTCTCTGGGCATTTCTACGGATGCAGCGTACCCGATCTTTTTGTGATGCCTTTCTCGCCGGTCTTGGTTTAACCTTTGCCATGCTGTGTCGCCCCATGACTGCAGCCGGCTTTGCCCTGCCTTTTGGAATCTGGCTGGTCTTAATATTGATCCGATCCTGTTTCCGCTATAAAGACAACACGCCCCAATCAGAGCCAGGAAAACTGAATTCGCCACGTTCTGTCTGGGTTCTGATTGTTGGTCTGGCAATATCCATCGGCAGTGGATTGACCGGTCTGTTTTTTTACAATCAGTCGATTACCGACAGCGGCTGGAAGATGCCTTACCAGGTTTATACCGACATCTACACGCCGCGCCATGTCTACGGGTTTGATAATGTCATCCGCGGAGAGCAGAAGCTCGGCCCAAAGGTCCTGCATGACTATGACATTTGGGCTCAGAACCTGACACCCGAGTTAGCGCTTCAAAATGTACAAAATCGCTTCATAGCCAGTCAGCAGTGGACACTGGGACTGATTCCCCTGGGACTGGCAGGCCTGATTTTTCTGATCACAGAATGCCGACATGGGAGCCGCTGGTGGCTGATCTTTGCTTCGATTGTCTCTCTGCATATCGTCCACATCCCGTACTGGTACGATGGAATTATGCATTGGCATTACGTATTTGAAACCGGACCACTCTGGGCGCTCATTTTTGCACGCGTGACGCAAACGCTGTTTCGTATCTGGCATCGCCTCCAAAGACCACTCATGAGCTGGCTCTGGTCGTTGATGATTCTCGCAGCCATTCTGACCAACATGACAGCATTTTCTCCAATGTGGACCATTTCGAAATTAGAAATCGTTGTGAATAATGTGGCTTTCTCCAAACTAAAGCACTTTCAGTTTAATTCTCTATTCCAGCAATATTCTGAAATCAAAAAACCGGCGTTTGTATTGATCCAACATAACACCAATGATCGACACATTGATTACATTATCAATGATCCAAGCCTCAATCAGATGATCTTACGCGGACGTTCTCTTCCCGAAAAATACTCTCCCGAAAAATTACAGGCTCTGTTCCCAGATCGCCAACTTTATCAATATGACGCTGAAGCACGTACACTGTATCAACGAGAGGGAACACGCTGGAAAAGGATTTGTCGATGGAATGGAAATCATTGGGAAAAATTCAGTCCGTGATTTTCACTTTGATTTCATCCGAATTGGCCTTTAACTCCGGTGCATACATGCCATAACCTTGAGTGGGTAATCCACTGTAGAGCCCCGGGATTTCCGCTCGCAAGCGATAAGTAAGACTGTGCTTCCCACGCGCTAAACGCCTGACGTAAAACACAACGCGATCGTCACGATATTCTCGATAGGCCCCCAATCCATCACCGGCATAACCACTGCGTACTCCAACCGGTTCGAATCCTGCCACTTTATAATCTTCAAAAACCAGATATTCGTAATCATTTTTACTTTCGAGTACGAGTTCGACTTCTACTAGATCGCCACTTTTGAGAGCTGTTTCTAAATCGATTACTTTACGCTGATATTTCTCGACTTTCTGATCAACCGCTTGACCGCGGGAACCAGAGGCCTTCACGGAAGCCTTTTCCGGTATCAGCTGGTAATACTTACGGTGGACTTTGATTTCCAGCCCCGCTTCGGTGATGAAATTTTCTTTAGTGAAGTTGGTCACATAAGCATTGTAATACAATGGTCCAGAACCTGTTTTTCGAATTTCCAGACGATGAGCGCCCGACGTCAGTGCTTCACCCTCGATCACCAGTTTGTTGTCAAAAGTAAAGAGATTTTCGGCAGTAATCTTCACCTCTTTCTGCTTTTTCCCATCGAGATAAATTTCTAACGTTTGATCAGGCTGATCTTCTCCACTGGCAGACCAGTATTCCGCGAGTGCTTCGATGGCGATTGCAGTATCGGAAACGGAATTCCAATACGTAGAATGCTTGCGATTGTTCAACAGATATTTCACCAATTGAGCCGCCTTGGGATTTTTAGGATCGGTTTTCGCTAACAATTTCAGATAATAAGCATTGGCTTCGACTTCACTCCCATACCAATACCACCAGTAATTACTTTCAGGTAGATTTAGATAAGCGGTCTGATTTTCCTGATCCTGAACCAGATACTGGTCCATATTCTCAACAATCATCTGCAGTCGATCCTGACGATTTAATTCCTGAGAAGCTAGTCCTAACATCCCCAGAGCATAAACCGATAGTTTCGTCCGATCCCGATACAGAAAATCGTACATTTTTTCGTTAACAACCTTTTGGTTCACCAATACCATAAATACATAAGCGTCTAGATTGGAAGCAGAATACTTATATGGTTTCGTTTTGCTGGGCGCATTTAATAGTTTCTGTAGTTCTTTATTCTGATACGTTTTCAGCCACTCGATTCCTCGCTCCAGAGTACCGGGAACCAGAGCCACTCCACTTTGCTTGGCCAAACTCAACCCCTGCACAACGCGAACCGTAAAGTAAGGCGACGAGCGTTCCTGCCAACCGGAAAACCAGCCCCAGCCTCCATCCGCCAACTGCATACTCGTTAAATCAGCTACTCCCTGCTTAACAATCAGGCTCACTTTCGATTCACTGAATACAGGGTTTTGTTGATAACGCTTCCACTGTTTCGAGCGTTTTTTATCATCACCTATTTCCTGAGCATTTAAATTTGTTCTTTTTTGTTCGATCTCCTTCAAATTCAATCCCATACGTTTCAGAATATTCTGAGTGAGTACGGTAGGAAGAAAACGATACAATGTAGTATCAGTTGTTTTATGAGGTGAATAAATCAGATAAGGTAGTGCATCAACCATCGCACCTGCCAACGAAGGCGAATAGCGAAGTTCCAGACGGGATAGTTCCGATTTGCGTTGATTCGGAACCTGAAAACTAATTTGCGCCGATTTTCCATCAGCAGGAATGGAACCGGTAAACGATTCGGTTTTTAAGATGCCGTGTACTTTAACAGGAAAGGTCATCTGCATCGCGTCTGACTCTTCATCCGTCAACGCTTTCATCCGAATCACAGCAAAACCAGGACGAACTGCTTTCACGCGCCAGTTAATACGTTGTTCTCCGTTGGCATCGATTTCGACGGCCTGCGTCGCATCACCTAAAGGCTGTAATGTATCACCATCCAATTCGAGAACGACCTTCACCTTTTTCGATGTCTTCAAATAGTTATGTACATTCGCGCTGAGAACCACTTCGTCTGTCTCGGTAAAGAACCGAGGGGCCTGCAAACGAATGATTAAATTCTTTCTGGTCACAACCAGATCCTCTGCCTCACCAACACGTGTGCCTTGTCCCATGGCCCAACTACGGATTTTCCAACTCGTCAGATTCTCTGGCATCTTCAGAGATACTTCTGCCCTGCCTTCCGCATCTGTAGTAATGGCTGCATTCCAGTAGGCGGTATCTGCAAAATTCTGTCTGACAACAGGTTCCACAACAGCAGAGGCTTTTTCGAATGCTCCCGATCCATCTGCATCTGCCGACTCCATCCTGGCACTACTCATGGGTTGCGGACTATTTACGAGAGCACCCGCCATCGCTTTCGACTTTCTCAGCATGCCAAGTCCATTAGTCATCTTGCCGCGTCGTCCATTCTGGTCACCAAAGCTCCATCCTACTTTCTGAGCTTCATTTTTTGATTCCAAAATCAAATGACCAAAAGTACCGATCACTCGCATCGGGATTTCTTTCTGACGTAACAAGTTATAAAACGTCTTAGTCAGATTACTGTAAGTTAATGGTTGATGAGAGCGTTTCCATTTCCAGAACGCATCTTTGATATTAGGAACATTGGAACCGCCGCTGATATATTCGACACTCTTGTCATACATACTCACGACAAGCGAACCCTGCATCGGCTGTCCCTTTGCATCAGTCACTTTAATTTTGACTTGTGCATTTTGCCCGGGAAGATATTCGCTGGCAGACGGTTCGACTTCCACATTGACGACACGTTTTTCGGGAGGAACTGCAATCTGACGCGCAACGGTGTGAACTTTGCCCTGATGAATGGTGACTGCCTCAACAAAGAAATTGGGCATATCTTTTTTAGCGACATCTAATTCGTATACAGTACTTTTCCCTTTCAGCTTAAGAACGTGAGGTTTGGAATAAATTCCGTTGACTGGTCTAAGAAAGAGCAATACCGTACTATCGGCTTGATTGGTATTGATCAGCAGTCGCACCTTTTCGTTCGGAAGATAGGCTTTCTTCTCAACCACAATTTCAAGGTCGTTAAAGCGATAATCTTTGCCATCAAATCCTTCGCCACGAATGGAGAAGAGATACCCACCTTCGATTTGGTTCCCGGCTTTATCAGTCACCGTATACGCCACACGATACTGCCCCGTTTGGGTGGCCGACATTTTCTGTGATGCGGTTCCATCAGCGGCCGGATTCAACTCCCAGTCCTGCACAGCAGATTCTTTCGGCTTTCCTTGATCATCATATGTCACGCGATAGAGAACGACTTTTCCTTTGCCGGTGACTGGTTTTGAATCAAGGGTCTGTGCCTTGAACGAAGCAGTCATTGTGTCTCCCACCTGATAATAGCCTCGATTCATCCAGGCAAAAACCTTGAATGGCTTTCGTGAGACTAAGACCGTACCCTTGCCAACAATTGTTCTCCTCGACTCATCAACCACCTCAGCGGTAATTTCGTATTTATGATCCTGATCGCCGTGAATGGCTTTGGCCAAAGCAGTATCAATTTTGATTTCGACTTTTCCATCCGATCCAATATCAACGGTATTCGAAAGAACCAGCTCAGGCGGAGCGGAATGATGGGGAATCCACCACGGCCCCGGAGCTCTGCAGCCCCAAATCCCCCAGCCGGGATACCAGTTGTAATCACCAACAAACCACCAGTAGCCTGTACCATAGAGCCAATCCCAACGACTATAAGGGTACCAGTGTTGCTCGTATGCAGTCCGTGTGACCTTATATTTTACTTGCCCCTTAGTCACGGGACTGCCAAAGTAATATTTTGCTTTAATTTTTGCGGTAATTGTATCGCCTAATGCAACGGGATCTTTCGGTGCTTCAACGAGAACTTCAAATTCCGGCTTTTTGTATTCTTCGATCCGGAATGAAATATTCGAATGAATTGTTGCCTTTCTGCCTGCCGGAACTGCGATAGGATATTCTGCTCTCAGCTGCAGATGATACACACCAAGGCCAGCATCTTTGGGAATCTCCCAATCCGCATTGACACCACCGTACGCATCAGTGATGAGAGTCTTCTCAAAAATTGTTTTTCCTTTATTGTCTGTCAGTTTGAGATTTACTTTATGATCAGCAAACTCTGTTGTTTCTTTTAAATCATAACCAACACGGCGCAGCCAAAACTTATAGTTGACCTTTTGTCCCGGTCGATAGACCGGGCGGTCAGTGATCCCGTATACCTTGGGTGCCAGATGGTAACTCTCATTGACTGAACGTGAATACCAAAATCGTTCGAAACCAGAATAGGCAAAGCGGCCTGACTTGGTTCTGGCAATTGTGATCCATTGATAATTTGTCTTTAACAAAGCAGGATCAGGAAATGCCTGGCCGTTTTCATCCGTCTGTTCTGAAAAATTGGAAGTCAGTATTTGATACTGGTTTCGTCCCGCATGTTTTTGCCAATAACCAAAGAATTCCAGATTTGCCTCAGGGATCGGTCTGCCGGTGCGAGAATCAGCAACATAATAATAAGTACGCCCCGCCAACTGTTTATGAATGATTGCGGTATCATCCAGCCAAACGATAATACGGCTGGTATTGCCGTTTTTCATTTTCGCGATCAATAAGTATGCTCCTGCGTTCTGTAATGGAGTATTAACCGTAATGAGTTGATCGCGGTGACCTGAAAGGGGATCGAGTTCCAGCTCCCACTTCGAAACCAGTTTCCCCTGATATTTTTTCTGCTGCTCATGAACCAGGCGATACCCTAAGTTCGAAATATTGATCGCATTCCAACTCAGTTTCTTGGGATGTGTCTTCAAATACGCTTTGACATCGTCTAATAATTTTTCAGCGTGTACTTCGTATGCTTCTAATTGAACCTGTTCTGCATTCCGAAAACGAAAGCCCACTTTCGCTCCTGTACCGGCTGCCTGCGTCCCAATTGGTTCAAATTGCCCCCAATTAAGAATGATCTGATCGAGCTGGTTCTGTTTGTGTTTGTACGGATCACCATACGTTTGCATGCTCTCTTGAATATACTTCACGGCAATGGGGTATTGTCGTCGATTTTCAAAAACAATCGCCAATTGAGACAATGCGTTTTCTGCGAAAACACTCTTCCCCATCCCAACAATTTTTTGATACAAGCGAATAAAATTGACGTCGTCTGGAAGATTAATACGTTTAATTCCCGTAGCCAATCTGGTTAACGACTCTGTTTCTTTGAGATTTTCCAGTGAAAACGGATTGACTTGTTCATTTTCTTTTTCACTTTGATCAAGATTCATCCGCGAAAAATAAGCCATATAGTTTTGTAAAGTCTGCACACCAAATTGACTACGATAAAAGTTTGCAACCTGAAGCGCCGCATCCTGTTGACGCGCTGCCCCCTGTTTCATCACTTGATTCAACATCCAGTGCCAACGTTCTCCATCATTGGCAGCGGTTTCATAAGATTGAGGAACGCGGTAAAAAATCGGATTGCCCTCTTCGTCGACAGGAGCCCCTTGAGGCCCGCCATTCTGATAGCCTCGATTATATCTACCTGAATTTTCGCCGACGTTTAGATAATCGGGAACCTGCTTCAAATCGGTCAGAACCTGTAACTTCCAGGCATTCCCCCCTGCGCGACCATTCATAAAATACATCGCGAAGTCATAATGAATATTGATCGCCAACCCGGAGTCAGTCTCAGCCTTTAAAAGGCCAACAGCCTGTTCCATCAGTTGCAATGCACGCAAACGGTCTTGTTCTTGAGTATTGGTATAACGGCCTCCTCCTCGGTGATTCCCTCGAATAAATTTGCGATCAATGATATAGCCATAATGCGGGCCACGAATGAAACTTTCAGCGACCTTCCATAACACGCGCGGTTTATCAGCATGCACTTTCAAAATTGAATCACGAAACTCATCAATCTCGTTCACGCGATTCAATCGTTGAAGACATTGAATCCCGCTACTGAGATCATTGGAAACGCCCTGACCGGAGTTATTTCGACGCGTTGCTAATTTCTGATAGATTTCCCAGGCGTCCCGATAATTTCCCTGCGTCTGATACTTTTGTGCCAGCGTACGTGCATCAGTGACGCTCTTTTCCTCTGCTGAGAGATACACTCCCAGGGAAATCATGAAAGCAAATACGAAAAACCAATGAGCACTTTTTTTTATTTTGAATTGGGGCATCATAGAACCTGCAGGAAATTAGGGAGATCAGTTTGTAGATTATCAGACTGGGATCATAGTACTATAGGGCTATAAGACGAAATGAATTTGTATCCAGTTCCCGGAATTCTCGAATATTTCATTGAACCCGAAAAATCAAGGTATGAGTCCTGACTGATTTCCTTCATAATCTTAGTTCTTCTGAAATACATTGATTCTGCTACACACGAAGAGACTAATCTATGCAATGGATTTTGGGCGCTTTGACGCTCTGTGGCTATCTGATCACTCTGGCTCTCATTCCAAGTATCCTGTTGCAAAAGAAACGTCACCCGGTTTCTTCTGTTTCCTGGATTTTAACGATTCTCTTATTACCCGGCCTGGGTGGTATTGCTTATATCTTCTTTGGTATCAATCGTGTCCAAAGGCGATCTCTTTCTAAAGAAAAAGCAAACCGGTCTCTCGCTCCCAAACTCCCCTCAGTTGTACAAAATCAACTACTTTCCCGAGAAGACTACCTGCCCCTAAACCAGAATTTGATGCGACTCGCTCAAAATATTACACACACGGTACCGACTTTTGGGAACCATATTGAACTACTAACTGATACCAACCGGACAATGGGTCTGATCAAACAGGCGATCTTGAATGCCCAACATTCTCTGCATCTGGAATACTATATCTGGCAACCGGATAAATCGGGTACTTTGATGCGAGATATGCTCATCGAAAAAGCGAATGCCGGAGTTCAGGTTCGTTTTTTATATGATGGATTGGGTTCGTTGAGTTTAGGGAGTCATTTTTTCAAACCGATGCTCGAAGCAGGTATCCAGGTTGCCCCTTTTCTTCCCGGAGCCTCATTTCGGGAACGGTGGTCGATCAACTTACGAAATCACCGAAAACTCGTCATCGTCGATGGCAAAACTGCTTTTACCGGCGGCATGAACATCGGTGATGAATATCTGGGACTAGATTCAGAACTCGGTTTCTGGAGAGATACACATTTAAAAATTGAAGGCCCTGAATCCCTGCAATTACAACAGGTCTTCGCAGAAGACTGGTTCTTTGCGACAGGGGAAGCATTAACACAGCCGCAGTATTATGCGCATCCTGACCCCACAGGCAATATCACTGCGCAAACTCTATCGTCGGGACCAGAAAAAAATGCGGATATCTTTTTATCACTGATGTTCGCAGCCATCAACGAGGCGCGGGAGAGTATTCTACTCACCACCTCTTATTTTGTTCCACCGGAATCATTGACGACCGCGCTGGAATCGGCTGCGCAAAGAGGAGTGCGCGTCAGGCTGCTTGTCTCCAGTAAGTCGGCCAATCCAGCAACAATTCACGCGGGGCGGTCTTACTACGACTCACTCCTGGATGCCGGTGTCGAGATTTATGAATATACCAAAGGAATCCTGCATTCAAAAACAATGACCATTGATGGTAGCTGGTCTCTTGTAGGCACACCTAATTTTGACTTCCGCAGTCTAATTCTCAATTTTGAAGTAGGCCTGGCTATTTACGATCGGAAATTCGCACAACGACTGAAAGAATCGATTGAAAATGACTTCTTGAGTGCCATCAAAATTACAGAAGCAGACTGGGACAAACGGGGCAAACTGGTAATCTTAAAACAAAATCTATGCCGTCTGTTTGCCCCGATCATGTAATGACCGCCGCTAACTAGTGGGTGTCCCGAAAGCGTTTTGGTTCGGAACTAATAGCATGAAAATGT
>NZ_CALEMX010000009.1 GCF_937910335.1 uncultured Gimesia sp.
CTGCAAGTCCTTCCCTGATAAAGCGAGCCGAGGTGCTGAATATGAGTCGTCCCGCTAATTCCATCCAGGTAACTCAATCGCGGCGTTCCTTCCTCCAGGCAGGTTTTCTTACCCTGGGAGGTTTGGGATTGGGAGATTTGTTGCGCCTGAGAGCGGCGGCCGCTTCCCCCGCAAAAACGACCCCGGATACGTCGGTGATTCTCATCTGGCTGCAGGGCGGTCCCAGTCATATGGAAACTTATGATATGAAGCCGAATGCACCGGTGGAATATCGAGGCGAGTTCAACCCGATTCATACCAATGTACCGGGTATGGATATCTGTGAGATGCTGCCCCTGCATGCGAAGGTAGCTGATCGGTTTACGATTATCCGTTCGATATCTCACGGCTTTGCCAACCATGCGGGCGGCGCAGGTCGATTCCTTTCCGGACGTGATCCCTTAAGGCCATTGGACCCAAAATCACAATTCCCGACGATTGGTCCGATTGTCTCCCGGATGCGAGATCATGTGAATAATGGACTACCAAATTACATAGGCAATCAGCCTCGCGTGTATGGGGGTGGTAGTTCTTACCTGGGAGAGTCGGCATTGCCATTTGTGGTCGGCGCTGATCCCAACTTGAGCAATTTTCAAGTTCCGAATATCACGATTGACGAAAAACTCAAAGAGCGTCTCGATGATCGAGTAACGCTTTTGACTTCGTTCGACCAGATGCGCCGCGATCTGGATCAGAACGGTTCATTAAAATCGATCGATCAATTTAATACGCGGGCTCTGGAAATGCTGACCAGTGATCGCGCCCGCAATGCGTTCGATATGTCACAGGAAAGTGAAGCCACCCGCGAGAAATATGGCCGACACAAATGGGGCCAACGTGCCTTGCTGGCGCGCCGACTGGTCGAAGCGGGCAGCAGTTTCGTTACCATGCAGATGCAGAACCCGGGTATCAAAGGTTGTGCAGGCAACTGGGACATTCATGCCGTGAATGGTCACCTGTATGACGATATGCGGGGACGTTTGCCAATTTTTGACCGTGCGGTTTCTGCGCTGATCGAAGATATCTATGAACGTGGTCTCGATAAAAAAGTGATGGTGATTGTCTCCGGTGAATTTGGTCGCACGCCACGCATTAACCCACAAAAGGGAACACGTTCCAAAATCATGCAGCCCGGACGAGATCATTGGCCCGGCTCCATGTCTGTCCTGGTTTCAGGAGGTGGCATGAAAATGGGTCAAGTCATCGGCTCCACGACCGCGAATGGCGCATATGCCAAGGATAACAAGTTGGATCCGAATGATTTGCTGGCAACCGTTTATCGCTTCCTCGGTATCGACCAGCATCACGCAATCCTCGACCATAGCGGCCGTCCCATGCCGATCCTGCCTAGTGGAAATCCGATCGCCGAACTGAGCTGATTGCAAGTTTGATTTCTAAATCACTTAACGCTTCTGTGTCGTCTTGCTTGGAAATTGTTCTTCCAGCAACTTGATCGCTTTTTGAAATGCGATTTCGTCGGATGGGTTGTCGACAATATTCGTGTTTTCATCAGGATCGGCTTCGTGATCGTAGAGTTCTCGGGCTTCGACCTTACCGGTTTTGAAGTTGCGCCATTCGGTATATCGATAGCGGGGCGTGCGGACTGAGACGCCCATGTTTTGTGGGACATCCTTAAAATACGCGGGCCTTGGATGTTGTGTAAAGGCGGCTGGTTTCACCGATTGTGTGGGATCATTGAGGAGCGGGACCAGGCTCTTGCCTTCCAGTTGATTAGGTGCAGGCAGCTGGCAGAGTTCGACTAGCGTCGGATACATGTCGAGCAGTTCGACGAGCGCATGCGAGGTTTCCCCCGCGTGTTTCATATGGGGAGCCGAGATCATCAAAGGCACGTGCGCGTCATTTTCGAAATTGGAAGTCTTGCACCATAGTCCATGCTCGCCAAGATGAAAGCCGTGATCGGACCAGAAGACAATGATCGTATTGTCGCGCAATCCCTGTCGATCCAACTCGGCGATAACTTTCCCAATCTGGGCATCGAGATAGCTGATGCCGGCCAGATAACCGGTTCGTAGTTCGATGGTTTCTTCCTGCGTGAGGTTCCTGCCTTTGGAACCCAGCAACTCCCGTCCGTTATGCAGGGCGATTGCGGGAACATTTTGGGGCGGCCTGGGATTAGTGGGAGTGGTAATCGGGATTTGGTCATAAAGATCCCAGTATTTTTTCGGTGGATTGAAGGGCAGGTGTGGTTTCCAGAAGCCGACAGCTAAAAAGAAAGGCTCTCGTTTCCGTTTCAATTTTTGCAACGCTTGAACGGCCAGGTCTGCGATGCGGCCATCAAAGTAAGCGGAGTCGGGAACATCGCGGCTTTCGGTCTTCTGCGTTTTTGCAAAGTTGACGGGAAGTTCCGTATTGTTATTCATGATGGGTTTGTCGCTGCCATGTGTTGCATAATGCAAAACCGCAGGTACCGACCATGATGCCGGGTCGCCCTGAATCTTTTGCCGCCAGTTGTGGAAAATTTTTCCGATGTTTTGCGTGAAGTAACCTTGCTGTTTGAAGAGTTGCGGCATTGTGACAATTTCAGGTTCGACTTCACGAAAATGAGTTGGTAGATCCCAGATCTTCAAGGTGTCCGGCCTGCGTCCCGTCAAAAGCGAAGCCCGTGAAGGATTGCAGAGCGCCTGTTGACAGTAGGCTTGTTTAAAGAGTACGCCACGTTTTGCCAATTGATCCAGGTGAGGTGTTTTTACTAAAGGGTGGCCGTAACATGCCAGGTCACAACGTAAATCATCGGCGGCAATAAACAACACGTTGGGTTTTTGAGCTGCTTGGGATTCTTCACAGACATTGGGGCAGAGAATCAGGAACAGGCTGAACGTCAATGAATAGAAAAAACTGCCTGAATGTTGCATAGGTTCAAACTTTCTCAGATCGATTGCAGGAATCACAGAGTTGGCATATTTCATTCTGAACAGAAACTGTTGCAGACACAAGGATTGTTGCTTGCTGGCTGATGTGCAGTGTGAATCTATCTCAAACTCGGCTGAAAAACAATTTACAAAAAGTTTGAAAAATGTTATTGACAGGATGAATAATTGTATTACTGTGTTGATACAGTTTTTTGCGAGGATTTATAATGCAGATTCAATTATCCGAAGCGGATGGTACTCCTTATTACCAGCAGGTAGCGAATCAGGTGAAATTCCTGGTGGCCTCCGGTCGGCTGGAGCCGCATGAGCAGCTTCCTTCTGTGCGTGGGCTCGCGCAGCAGTTGACGATCACTCCGAATACAGTAGCACGGGCTTATCGTGAGCTGGAAGCGGAAGGGGTGGTCATCTCGAAACGGGGTGCCGGCGTTTTTATTTCCAATGGCGTATCACCCCTTTCTAATAAAGAAAAACGCCGCATCCTCAATGAGCGCATGGATGCCCTGCTGACGGAATCGCGTCAATTAGGAGTCGATGAAGCAACTCTACTGAAATTACTTCGTCAGCGTAGCCAGAAATTTGATTCACACAAAGAGGGCGAAAAATGACAGAAAATGTAATCGATATTCAAAATTTGAGTCGTCGTTTTGGAAAAAAACAGGCATTATCTAATGTCAATCTCTCCGTTCCTGAAGGCTGTGTCTTCGGACTGGTCGGAGAAAACGGTGCCGGCAAGACTACAATGTTAAGGCACGTTTTGGGATTTCTGAAACCACAACTGGGAACGGTGCGTGTCTTTGGTACCGACCCGGTTTTGGACCCACCCGGAGTACTGGGCCGCATTGGGCATCTCTCGGAAAACCGCGATCTGCCCTCATGGATGTCGATTGGCGAGTTGTTTGAATTCACGCGCGCGTTCTATCCCAAATGGGATCCCGTTTATGCTGAAGAACTGCGGATAATGTTCGAGTTGACGCTCAGTCAAAAAGTGACCACGTTATCGCGAGGGCAGTTAGCACGCGCCGGTTTATTGCTGGCGCTGGCACATCGTCCTCCATTACTGGTATTGGACGAACCATCATCGGGCCTCGATCCGGTAGTCCGCAAGGACATTCTGGACGCCATCATTCGAACGGTCGTCGATGAGGGACGCACGGTTTTATTTTCCTCCCATTTGCTGGATGAAGTACAGCGTGTCTCCGATCGCATTGCCATTTTAGATCAGGGGCGTATTTTGCTGTCGAGTCCCCTGGATGAAGTGTTGGTATCGCATTTTCAGCTCACGGTCAGATTTCAGGAGCCACAGCCTTTTTTCCCGCAACTGACAGGGGCGCTCCTCTGGTCCGGCTCGGGTCGCGAATGGAAAATTGTGTGTAACGGCCAGAAGCAGGAGTTGGAAGAAGAGTTGAAAAACAAGGGTGGCGAAATCCTGGAACAAAACGCACCGACTCTGGAAGAGATTTTTGTAGCCCGTATGAAATCGGTGGAACGTCCTTCAACCAATGTATGACGTTTGTTGAATGAATAATGAGAATGAGGTGTCGCTGATGTCATCTGCCTTGTATGTGACGACCAAAGGGTTTTGTAAACGAACGTGGTTTGGCGCTCTGCTGGCTGTCGGAACACTGGTGATAGCGCCGTTGCTGTTTCGTACGATTTCTCGACTGCAGGGATTGAATTTGGTTTATATCGAGCATGATCTGTTTGATTATCATTTTGCTTATCTGGGAATATCGTGGGTGTTTTTTCTCGGCGCCTGTCTGCAGGGATTGCCGGGAGTTCAGAGAATGGTCCTCGGACTGCCCGTTTCTTCGAAATCAATTGCCAGCTGGTTAATGTTTACAATGGTGGGCTATGTCGTACTGCTTCAATTAGTAACCAATGGCTTTTATCGACTGCTGTTTTTTGATCAGAACTGGCTCGCAGACTATTGGCCCGTCATGGGTCCCTTATTGTTTTTAGTCACTTTAATCATGGTCGGTCATTACATTTACTGGAGCAAGTTTGCCCCCAGTATTACGCGATATGCATTCTGGGCTCTTTTAGTCGTCGGCATGTTCTGGTGGTTTATTTCCCGGTATTACCCGAACGGCTTTAAAGCAGACATTGTTCCCTGGAGCAAAGTCACCATCCCAGAATTTGTAACGATGCAACTGGTTTGTATTGCGGCCTGGTATCAGGGGACGCGCGCGTTTGCCCAGGTCCGCGCCGGCACCGCGGTTCCCAGCCCAGAGTGGGAGCAGATGGTGGCCTGGTGGAGTGCTTTGCTCACAGGAGCGATTCCCGAAAGACAAATCGTGCCTTTATCCCGACGGACGGCTCTGGCACGATTGCATTGGCGCGACTCCTGTCAGCGTGCCGTCATTATGGGAGGGCTGGGATTCGGGATGGTTGTATTTGTTTTTACACTCAGCTTTGGAATCGATTCCGGAACGGGATCAGGAACAAAAAATATTTATAGTCTTTTGCGAGATTTTCAGGCTATCACCACTTTATTCACTCTTGTTGCTGCCGTGATTGTTGCGGTTCTGATAGGGGATGGAATTTGCGGACCGGGTAGAACGGAAATGAAACGCTATCTGGCGATCGCGCCGCTGTCTGATCGTGAGTTGAATGCAACTTTCATGGGTAACATGGTCAAGGCGTTTGTCTCTGTGTTCTTGTTGATTCATCTTGGCCTGTTACTCAGTATTCTCGTGATGGTTTTCTATTTTGGACCAGAGAAATTTAAGGCTGATTTAAGCTGGAATGCGGTGATGGGATTGAGTTTGAATCATCTCTGGATCACAGTGATCGGGTTCTGGATCATCGCTGCGAATATGATTTCCGTTTTCTGGACAGGACGATCTTGGTTTTACTATACCCCGCATTTCCCAGATGACTTCCCTCGCTTTGGCACGTAATTTGCGCCAT
>NZ_CALEMX010000010.1 GCF_937910335.1 uncultured Gimesia sp.
GTAAACGCACAACTTCCCCCGGATGAGGCACCGCATATCACATGGTCTTCCGGTTTATCGGAAATGCGATACTGTTTGCGAATCACGGGTAACATCTCTTCGTCCAGAAAAGTAGCGTATTGAGCCGTACAGGTATCATACTCGTTACTGCGGTTCCGAAATTCCTGTTTCCCTTTGGAACCAGCAGGAAAGACTCCGGGATTGATGAAAACCGCGATGGAAACCGGAACTTTTTTGGCGTGGATCAGGTTGTCGAGGACAATCGTGGCATTCCCATCGCCGTGACAGTAGCCTTTCCCATCGGTGAAAACAATTAGTTTCGCGGGTCCACTTGTCTTGGAATATTGAGCCGGCACATAGACCCACCAGTCCCTGACGGTTCCCGGATATTGACGTGTGCTTTTAAAGGCAGGCATGGAAATCAGTTTTCCCTGAGGCACTCCCTTTTGTCTCAGGCTTTCCGGTTTCCACTCGTAGCTTTCAAAGCCAAAACGATTAAATCTGCCAACAGGCAGGCGGCGACCATTGATGCTATACCGATAATGGGCTGCAGAAAAATTAGGAAACCGTTCCACTCGCGCAAAGTAGCCCGAATCTCCCAATGCAATCATAGGCCATTCACGATTCTTTTCGGCGTAGATAATCACGTTCGCTTCTGGGTCAGCTTTTAAAAACCAGCCTGCATAACCGCCGCCATCGTCAGTTTTTTCGAGTAAGTGCCGATGCACGCCTTTTGATAAATCTTTTTCTTTCTGATAACGTTTCTGAAAGAAATCAAGGACCTGCTTCTGGTTCTCTTTATTTGTTGGTTGTTTTAACAGCTTCGAAACATCCGCCAGATTTTGGGGCGCTGCAGACACGGAACTGATGATGAATAGCAGCATCAATCCGAAAGATGCCGTTTGAATTGTTGAGCGACAAACAGAAAATCGCATTCGACGATGCTCCTGAAAATAGAGATGTTAACGAATTTGAGTGGTCGATTAATAGATGATCAATTGAGAGTCTGCTTCACATCTATCGGGAAACAAAATTTATCTATACCTATTACACTACGAGGCAGGTGATTTTGCAATTCACTCATGGAACCTCACTTCTGCGACCAGTGTGCAAATCTTACGATTCATCTTAGAAATTGGATTCTGTCCGTTTGGATCGAACAGGATTCCAGTTACAATGAAAAATCAAGTTGGCAGGAATTTTGCGAGAAAGGCAGTTTTGTGACGAATACTCTCAACCGACAACATGCTGTTTATGTTGGTAGTTTTGACCCTCCTACGCTCGGGCATCTCGATATTGTCGGGCGCGGAGCAGAGATTTACTCCAAGATCACAGTGGGCGTGGGGATCAATCCGGATAAGAAGCCTTTATTCTCAGCTGAAGAGCGACTGCAGATGCTGGAAGAACTTCTGTCTGCTTTTCCCAATGTCGAAGTCAAATCATTTAAGGGTTTAGCGGTGAACTTTGTGCGCGAGTGTGGCGGCGGCGTTATGCTTCGAGGACTTCGAACTTTAACCGATGTCGAAGCGGAATTCACCATGTCACTGGCGAACAGAACGCTGGCGTCCGATATCGAAACCGTTTTCCTGATGGCCAGCGAAAAATACACACATATTTCCAGCTCGTTAATCAAACAAATTGCACAACTAGGTGGCGATGTCGCAGCAGAAAAACTGAAGGACTTCGTTCCCCAACGCGTCGTTGCCCCCTTAATCGAAAAATTTGATCTAAAAAATTCTCAATAGAAAATCTGAATCGACGCTGTTAGTCGATGGAAAACAAGGAGAGCATACCATGGTTAAAACTGCTTCAACAATGTTACCTTTAGGAACCCAGGCCCCTGAATTTTCATTGAAAAATGTCGATGGAAAAAGTGTCTCTCTCAGCGATTTTCAGGATACCAAAGGTTTACTGATGATCTTTATGTGTAATCATTGTCCGTTTGTAGTCCATCTGCGCGAAGCATTGGCAAGGTTTGCGGATGAATATATGTCAAAGGGAATGGCGGTCGTGGGAATCAGTTCGAATGATGTCGAATCGCACCCTGATGACAGCCCGGAAAAAATGGTAGAGGAAGCAAATGCCGCCGGTTATCACTTCCCTTATTTATACGATGCCACTCAGGAAGTTGCGAAAGCGTACAAAGCCGCTTGCACTCCGGATTTCTTTCTGTTCGATCAGGAACAAAAACTGGTCTATCGGGGACAGTTTGACGATAGTCGTCCCGGAAATGAGAAACCGATTACCGGTGCAGATCTACGGGCGGCCTGCGATGCCGTTCTGGCTGGTGCCCCTGTGACCGAAAATCAGAAACCGAGCATTGGTTGCAACATTAAATGGCAGGCAGGAGCAGAACCAGAATACTTCACCGGTCAGCCTGCAGTCTAACGACTTGCTTGATCAACAATTCAAACTCTCTTTGCGTAAGCGTGAAGAGAGTTTTTTTGTATCCACTCCAAAACGAATCGCTTTGCATTTCCCGATTGTCGCTTGTGAATGAGTACAGGCCAATTTACAATTATTCAAGATTCCTTCCTTAAGTGACCCGGTACAATATTCGGTACAATATTCGGTACAATATCAGATAATCACATATGTGGGTCCACTCCTGAAATCGATCTTTTCTAAGAGGATTTTTGATGAGACAGTTGATTTTTAAACAGGCCTTATTGCTCTCGGCTGTGCTAGCCCTCATCGCTTCGACCGGACAGCTCAATTCTGCTGAGAAAAAGTCTGCTGAAAAAAAGTCAGTTGAGAAAAAGAAGGCGTCTTCCAAGTCATTGGCGGATGTGCTGCCTCGATTGGATCCCCTGTCTCCTGATAAAGCGTTGAAATCGTTCCGTATGCAAAATGGTTTTCGTATGGAGCTATTGGCCGCGGAGCCTCTTGTCACGGATCCGGTTGCGATGCAGTATGACGAAAATGGGCTGGCCTATGTAATTGAAATGAATGACTACCCTTATACAGACAAGTCGCTGGATGAAGCCTGGGCAGAACAAAAATCGGCTCCCATCGGAAAAGTGCGCGTATTAGAAGATGTGGACGGCGACGGAAAGTTTGATCGCTCGACCATTTTTGCTGATCAACTTTCCTGGCCAACAGGTCTGGCATTCTGGAAAGGGGGCGTCTACGTTTCTGCCACACCTGATATCTGGTACTTCAAAGACACAGACGGGGATCACAAAGCGGATATCAAACGCAAAGTCTTCACCGGGTTTCGCAAATTCAATGTGCAGGCCGTGATGAATAATCTCAAATGGGGCCTTGATCATCAGATTTATGGTGCAGGTGGCAGTAACGGAGGGAGCATCCGGGCCAGTGGTGTCTCCAAAACAGATCCCATTAATATGGGACGCCGCGATTTTCGATTTGATGCGGGAACAGAGTCCTTCGAAGTCATTTCCGGCGGTGCGCGTTTCGGCAATACGTTTGATGATTGGGGAAACCGTTTCATCTGTAATATTCGCAATCCCCTGATGCACATTGTACTCCCTACAAAGTATCTGGCGCGCAATCGCTATTTACCGGTCGTTTCCGCCATTAATGATGCTGCCGATGCGGGCGATACCGTTTCCGTTTTTCGCGCGAGCCCTCCCGAGCCCTGGAGAATCATCAATGCAAAACGATTGGCGTCTGATCCTACTTCCCGCTCGCCGCGCAGCGAAAAAAATGCCACCGGATTTGTAACCTCTTCCGCTGGTGTCACCATTTATCGGGGAACCGCTTATCCAGAAGAATATTACGGCAATACTTTCATCGGAGAGGTGGCTGGAAATCTGGTTATGCGGTATCTGATGACACCAGATGGTGTTACATTTAAAGCCAGAAGGGCACACGCAAATGTTGAGTTTTTAGCTTCGACTGATAACTGGTTTCGCCCCGTGAATTTTCTGAACGCTCCCGATGGAACTTTACACGTTTTAGATATGTACCGCGAAAATATCGAACATCCCTGGTCAATCCCCGATGATATCAAAGTACATCTGGATCTGACCAGCGGCCGGGATCGAGGTCGAATTTACCGTATGGTTCCCCCAGCCTATCCAGCCGGTTATCAAAAACCAAAACAGCCGCGTCTGGGCACAGCAGATATCAAAACACTGGTTGCCGAGTTGGAAAATCCCAATGTCTGGTGGCGGGATACAGCGCATCGACTGATTTTCGAACGACAGGATCAGTCAGCCGTACCACTCCTGAATCAATTATTAAAACAAAGCACATCCCCGCTAGCCAGATTACATGCACTTTGGTCACTTCAAGGTTTAAATGCACTCACTGATGAAAATTTACAGCGCGTTTTGATTGACAGCGAGCCGGAAATCCGCCGCGTTGCGGTCCGTCTTGCCGAGCCAAAACTGGAACAGAGCAAAAAATTGCGAAACAAAGTCCTGGCGTTGGCTGCCGACAAGGATCCGCGAGTTCGCTTTCAAACGGCATTCACTTTAGGAGAAATCAACAATCCCGAGGTCGCGAATGCCTTGTATCAAATTGCGCGTCGCGATCATGGAGACATCTGGATTCGGACAGCCGTTCTCAGTTCACTGTCGGAATCGACTGCGGAATTTTTAGAGAGCTTATTAGCGGATGTTAATTTTGCCGCCAGCTTAGAAGCCAGGCAGTTGTTAAGCCAACTTGCAAATGTGATCGGCACACGAAAACAGGATCCGGAAATAAAAAAAATTCTGGAACTGGCTTCCCGCTATCGCTATCCCGATGAAACTCAAAAAACAGACAATGTTCAAAACCTGGTTGTGCTCTCTATTGGTCAGGGATTAAAACGGGGTGGTAAAACGCTTCTCACATTCTCAAAAGAGGAAACATCCGATTCCTCAAAATTGATACGTCAACAAATCGAACAATCGAAACAGACAGTCATCAATCGAAACAAGACGATTGCAGAGCGGCAGCAGGCCATTGAATTATTGAGCTGTACCGATTTACCGACGGCTGAGGCAGCGCTCATGCCACTGTTGGATGCACGTGAACCTCAAGAGATTCAAGTTTCTACAGTGGAAGCGTTGACCAGTTTTACCGATTCGAAAGTGGCAGACCTGTTACTCAAACGGTATCCCGCTTTGACGCCGAATGTGAGAACAGAAATTGTGAATCGTCTGTTAAGAAGACAAAGCTGGATTTTGAGACTGTTTGCCGCGATCTCCGACAGAACGGTTTTCATCAGTCAAATTCCCCAGGTCAGACGGACGATCCTTCTGAAAAGTACAAATCCGGAAATCAAAAAGCAGGCCACAAAACTGTTTGCCGGCGATATTCTCAGTCCTCGTCGTGAAATCATCTCGCTATATCAGCCGGCACTTTCATTAAAAACTGATCTGGCCGAGGGGAAAAAAATCTTCAAGCGTGATTGTCTCACCTGTCATAAACTGGGAAATGAAGGTTATGAAGTCGGTCCCAATCTGGCCACGATCAAAAACAGAACAGCGCCGGAAATTCTGGTGCATGTACTGGACCCTAATAAAGAAGTTTCGCCAAACTTTCTGGAGTATGTGGTTGTGACAGATTCGGGATTGATCGAAACCGGCATCATCGTGAATGAGACCCCATCCAGTATTACTGTGAAAAAAGCAGAGAACAAAGAGATTACCATTTTGCGAGAGAATATCGAAGAGATTAAAAGTTCGGGAAAATCATTGATGCCGGAAGGTCTGGAAAAGAAAATCAAAGCGCAGGAGATGGCAGACTTGATCGCATTTTTATTGACGTTGGAAAACTAACCGTCATTAAAAGTAGAAAGGCATGCTTGAATACGCATTCGTATGAAGATACCGAGTTGTTTCCCGTTTATGTTACAGTTGACGGATGTTCCCATGTATTGGCTCATGCCCGAACATTCCTTACTTTTGCTCAAATAGGCGTATGATTCGCAAACGATTACATTTAAATGATTTATCAATTGATTTTGTATAATTGGGAGTAAATAGCTGAGATTTTGTACGATAGCTTATTGAGGGACTTTGATTATTGGTATTGAGGTCGCGCCTTCCTTTCATTTTAAGAAGCACGAATAACGTCGTTTATGAGCAACGATCAAGAATCTACAGCCTTACCCGACGATTTACAGATGCAGTTTCTGCATGTGTTTACTCAGCATCGGAATCAGCTCTATTCGTATATCTTTTCCCTGCTGCCGAACCGGGATGATGCAGAAGACGTTTTCCAGCGAACGAGTCTGATTCTCTGGAAAAAATTTTCCGATTATGATGATTCCTGCAGTTTTTTTTCCTGGGCCTGTGGTGTGGCATTCTATGAAGTGAAAAACTTTATTCGAGTCGCGCAACGAAAAAGATTACAGTTTCAGGAAGATGTCATTCAGCAACTGGCTGATGACAGAGCAGAGATTCCGCAACTTAAATTTAACCAGCGAGCCTCTGCTTTACAGGATTGTATTCAAAAACTGAAAGAGAAGGACCAAAAACTGGTAGATCAGGTCTACCGCGGTCAGTTACCGGTCAAAGATGTGGCCGAGGCAACCGGGACAGCCATTCAAACATTATATAACAGGCTCAACCAGATTCGTCGTCAATTGACTCACTGTATTGATCGCACCTTGTCATTTACAGGAGAGGGAAAATGATTCAACAGAACAGTCAGAACGAAAATCTGTATGATCTGTTTGGGGCACTCTGCAATGAGACGATCACGCGGGAACAGCATCTCATGCTGGAGAAGATACTCGCCGAAGACGCCGAGGCTAGACAGGATTATTTCAACTACCTGGATATGCATCTCAATCTTGAGCGATTGCACGATGAACAGCCTGAAAGCGAGATCGATTTTCATTTTCACACACAGACAATACCAACCTTCCAGGAGAAAGTATCCTCGAAGAATTCGTTTACGACAACTCAATCTCTCTGGCTGATGGTGACGGCCATCTGTGCCACAATCGTAGGTGGCTTTCTTTTTCTCAATCAAATTCCTTCCTCACCAGAGCAGATCGGTCAAGTTAGCATACCTCCCAGGAACAGTTCTGTTGCGGAAGTAACTCAAACAGCGGCAGTTCGTTTTGCTGACGGTGCGCCTGTTCTCAAGGTAGGCTCGCCGATCGAAACTTCTCAGGAGTATGCCATCTCCGCAGGACAGCTCCAAATTATTTTCTCTAATGGTGCAGAGGTCATTCTGACGGGACCGGCTGTTTTTGAATGTGGAGGAAAAGAACATCTGGCGATCCGCTACGGTGCATGTTCTGTTTATGCTCCTGAAGGGGCAGAAGGTTTCACTGTCGAAACACCACTATCTAACGTAGTCGATTATGGCACTCGGTTTTCGGTCAATGTTTCAGAAGCCGGTAATACCGACGTACAAGTCATCGAAGGCGAAACGGATGTCCGCCCGATTAAACGGGATGACAATACCGGCGTCGCTGCAAAACGATTGACCAAAGGTATGGCACAACGCCTAACCACAAATAACGGATTAGTCGTTGATCAAATTCCCTTTGACAGCCATCAATATGTTTCAACATTACCCGATCGGGTGATTTCCTATACGACCACTGTGGGGCCTCGCCGCAAAGCAGAGGATCTCACAAGTGTCACGATCCAGAGAGGAGGGACCGCGTATCAATATACGGTCGAAGATTTGATCGGGATTGAACTGACTCACTACAAAGGCAGCTCCTTTCTGACTAGAAACGATGGCATTGACCCTGCCACTGATGGTAACCCCCTTACCTTACGCAGGCATCTGCTCGATCAGGATCGAAGTCTGTTGACCGGCGTTGTGAATCCCTCTGGTTCGGGCACTCCTTTGACCGCACCACCCGTGATGAATGAAGTCGAGGATCCGAATCAGCCCAATACGCCGGGAATGGCGATTCGTTTCCACAAACCCGTCATTAATGATGCGGGCCCCGATATTGTTCTGTTTGATCTGCAGGTCATTGTTCACACCACAGCCGGCGATGCCTTTTACGCCACTCCGTTACCTTTTACCTCGAAACGGAAAACACATAAAATTGAACAGTTTGATATCGATCTTGCTTCGCCGGAAGCAAAATCATTAGAGAAATTCTGGTTACACATTTTTAATAATAAACAAAAATCCGGTATTAATTCTCTCAATGAGTTGGAAACAGCCCTGGGCAATGGCGGCAATCTGCACATCGTCGGTGCCAAAGCACTGGCTGTGGGCATTGATCTGTCTGACCTGGGATTTGCAGAGGGGGAAACGGTTGAAGGTTTATTTCTTCAGGACGCGCAAGATAACGCTGATATCATTGACCCCGTATTTATCGCCGGTCTCCCTCCCTTAAAACGTGCCAAATAATAGCAATACTGAGTATGATGAAATCAGATATTAGAAATCTGTTTTTTTCAGCATCGATTAATAAAAAAAGGCCTGATTCATGAGACTCCTGATAGTAAGTCTGTTTCTTTTGGTTGCCACCAATATGGTGAGCGCAGCAGAAAAAGTGAAAGACGCCAATTCACCCGCGAATGTGAAGCAGCTTCATTTTTTTGAGAAGGAAGTACGTCCGCTGTTGATCAAGCACTGTCTAGAATGTCACGGTGAGAAAAAGCAGAAAGGCGAGTTGCGTCTTGATTCTCTGAAAGCAATTCTTCAAGGAGGAGAAAGTGGTCCCGCGATCGTGCCCGGCAAGTCAAACGAAAGCCTCCTGGTAGATGCCATCAATTTTGAATCCTTTGAAATGCCGCCGGAAAACAAATTGAAAGACAAAGAAATCGCCGTTTTAACCCGTTGGGTCAATACAGGCGCTTA
Organism: uncultured Gimesia sp.; assembly: GCF_937910335.1. GTDB lineage: Bacteria > Planctomycetota > Planctomycetia > Planctomycetales > Planctomycetaceae > Gimesia. The sequence goes on from NZ_CALEMX010000010.1 coordinate 8,740, forward strand.
TTGGCCTGAAAATAAAAACTACGTCATCAAACAAAGAAACAATGAGAACTTTTTTACAGAAGAAGATCGTAACTTCTGGTCGTTTCAGCCTGTTAAACCAACCAAGGTTCCTCAAGTCGATCAAATTGATTGGTCGAAAAACCCCGTGGATGCCTTTATCTATGACCGTCTGAAAAAAGCAGGGCTGACCCCCGCTGACGAAGCCAGCCGTACTACTTTAATCAGGCGTGCGTACTACGATTTGATTGGCTTGCCTCCCACTGTGGAGCAAATCAACGCCTTTGTAAATGATACCTCGCCTAACGCCTGGTCGCGTCTAATTGATGAATTGCTGGAGAATCCTCATTACGGTGAGAAATGGGCCCGGCACTGGCTCGACGTCGTACGTTATGCCGAGTCGGACGGATTCAATCAGGATGCGTTTCGTCCGGAAATCTGGCGGTATCGAGACTATGTCATTCGTTCCTTCAATGACGATAAACCTTATTCACAGTTTGTGAGAGAACAACTGGCCGGAGATGAAATTGCCCCCGAAGATCCTGACGCATTAGCGGCAACAGGCTTTCTAAGACACAATCTTTATGAGTATAACCAGCGTGATTCACGCACCCAATGGAATGATATTCTGGATAACCTCACCGATGCCACCGGTGATGTTTTTATGGGGGTCAGCATGGGATGTGCACGGTGTCACGATCACAAGTTTGACCCGATTCCTCACCAGGATTATTACCGTCTACAGGCATTCTTTGCACCTCTGATGCCGCGGGATGATGTCCCCTTTGCGACACCGAAAGAGTTGGCAGGGTACAACCAGAAATTAGAAATCTGGGAAAAAAAGACGGCAGACATTCGTGCGAAAATTGATGAGTTAACACGCGACACACTGGAAAAAGCAGCGCAAAGTCAAATCAAGATGTTTCCGGCTGACCTGCAGGAAATCATGGCAAAACCGGATGAGAAACGGACTGCCCTGGATCACCAGTTAGCAGACCTCGTGCAAAGACAGGTCGTCATCAAGCAGAACACATCTCTTGCTACTTTAAAGAAGAGCGAAAAACCCAACGGTAAAAAATATAATGCACTACTCAAAGAACTGGCTGCCTTTGATAATTTGAAACCGAAACCATTGCCGACGGGTATGAGTGTCACCGATTCACGGGGAGCGCTTCCGATTACGACCATTCCCGATGATCCCGATCGCAAGCCGATTGTTCCCGGATTTCTTTCGCTTCTGAAGCCCGGCGAAGCGGAAATCGTCCCCATTTCAACTGCCCCACATTCTTCAGGACGTCGCACCGCGTTAGCAAACTGGATGGTCAATCCACAAAATCGACTGACAACGCGTGTAATCGCAAACCGTGTCTGGCAGTACCATTTTGCAACGGGACTGGTTTCCACGGCAAACGAATTCGGACATATGGGCGAAACGCCCAGTCATCCCGAACTGTTAGATTGGCTCACAGCCTATTTTGTGGACAATGGTTGGAGTATTAAAAAACTGCATCGCCTGATTATGAACTCGTCCACATATCGACTCGCCGCTTTTCATCCTGCTGCAAAACAGGCAGAACTCAAAGATCCCCAAAATCGTCTGCATTGGCGTGCCAACATTCGCAGACTCAATGCAGAAGACATTCGGGATTCAGCACTCTTCCTTTCCGGAGAACTCGATCAAAAACTGGGAGGACCCAGCGTCAGTGCCAATCTACCACGACGTAGTGTTTACACAATTATGAAACGCAACGTGCAAGACCCGGTTCTAGGAGCCTTTGATCTGCCCGGCGGTATCAAAAGTGTCGCGCAACGCGATGTCACCACAACGGCAAATCAGGCATTACTGATGATTAATGGGGATTGGTTTCTGAAACGTGCCAACGCAATGGCACGTTCAATGAAGGCAAAGTCATTTTCCGATGATCGAGAAATGGTGTCCTATCTCCATAAGATGACGTTTGGTAAAGATCCAGAACCGGTAGAAGTGGATCTCTATTCAGATTTTTTGAAAACGCAACAAAAACGGATCGCAGCGGAAGCAGCTGGCCGGCAGAAAACATTTATCGGCCAGATCACAAAATCGACTGGCGAAGCAGCTAAACTTGGGAAAGGATCTACGCTAAAAAATCTGCACGTTCCTGCCTCAAAAACACTTCCCGATCAGGATTTTACGATTGAGGCTTATGTGCAATTAGGTTCTGTCTATGAAAATGCCGCCGTGAATACGATTGCCTCACAATGGACGGGAAGTCCCAAACAGCGGGGATGGTCGTTTGGTGTCACAAGCCAGAAATCAGCCTATAAACCACGTAATCTGATTCTACAACTGGTGGGTAACAATCAGGCGGGTAAACTCACCTATGAAGTCGTTGCTTCCAATCTGCATCTGGAACTGAACAAGCCGTATTATGTTGCCGCCTCGCTTAAGATGACTGAAACCGGTGAATCGGGAATTCAATTTTATGTCAAAGAGCTTTTCTCAAAGAAACCGCTGCAGCGCGTCTCGGTCAAACATAAAGTAATCAGCGACTATCGTCCTGAAAATGACTTTGTTCTCGGAGGCCGGGATAAAACGACAGGTAGCACATGGAACGGTCTGCTCGATGACGTCAGGTTATCCCGCGCGGCTTTAAGCCAGGAAGAACTGTTGATTCATTCCTCCGGGAAGCCACACGCTTCAGTAATTGGCTTCTGGCAATTTAATACAAAACAGGGACTTCTAAAAAACAGCGTGGCTGACGCGCTGCACATCCTGCCCTCTAATTCATCAACGGTGGCAAACGACGCGCGCCAACAGGCGTTAGCAGATTTATGTCATGTGATATTGAACTCCAACGAATTTCTCTACCTCGATTAATCAAGTGTGACTCACGATAGTAATAGCCGAAAGACAATAGTATGAGTATTCAACCCACTCAGGCATTTCCTGAATCGGTCATCAATCGACGGCAACTGCTTTTACAGGCAGGAGCTGGCTTCGGTGGTATTGCCTTGAATGCCATGATGGCACAGCAGGCTCAGGCCGCAGTCAAGACTAGCGCCAAACCGATGTCACCTCTGGCAGCAAAGCAAACACACTTCCCGGCGACGGCGAAAAGTGTGATCTTTCTGTTCATGGAAGGTGGACCAAGCCACATCGATCTGTTTGATCCCAAGCCAGAAGTACAAAAACTGGCAGGAACTCCGCTGCCGGAAAGTTTTAAGCGGCCGATTACCGCAATGGGCGAAGTCAACTCACCTCTGCTCGCTTCGAAACGAAAATGGAAGCAGCATGGTGAAGCAGGAACCTGGGTTTCCGATTGGCTGCCGCATACCGCGACCTGCGTTGATGATATCGCTGTGGTGCGTGGCTGTTGGACTAATGGAATCAATCATGCGGGCGGCGTCTGCCAGATGAATACATGCATTCCACTCGCCGGTCGCCCTTCTTTAGGTAGCTGGGTAACCTATGGTCTGGGTACAGAAAATGAAAGTCTGCCCGCGTTCGTTGTGATTCAGGACAATAACGGAAGCACAGTGAATGGACCTCGCAACTGGGGAACCGCTTTCATTCCTGCCGTCTATCAGGGTACACGATTGAATTCAGGGAAAGAACCGATTTCCAATCTGTATCGGCCCGAAAATATTTTCGCTTCCCAGGAAGCGGGAAAACTGGATCTGCTGGCAACACTGAATCAACGTCACGCACAGTCGCGGAAACAGCAGTCCGAATTGGATGCAAGAATTGAATCTTACGAATTGGCTTTTCGAATGCAGGCCGCTGCTCCCGAAGCCGTCGATTTAACTCAGGAAACCAAAGAGACGTATGAACTGTATGGCATGGATCAGAAAGAGACCAAAGTTTATGGCACCAATTGTTTGTTAGCGCGAAGAATGGTAGAGCGGGGCGTTCGCTTCATCCAGCTTTATAACGGCACGGGCAGCAAATGGGATTCTCACTCCGGCATTGAAAAGCGTCACGCGGCGCTTTGTCAGGGCATGGATAAATGCGTCGCCGGTCTGTTGAAAGATCTCAAACAGAGAGGTCTGTTAGATTCCACGCTAGTAGTATGGGGCGGTGAATTTGGTCGCACGCCGATGAGTGAAAAAGGGGATGGCCGCGATCATAATCCCACTGGCTTTACCATGTGGATGGCCGGTGGAGGCGTTAAAGGCGGGCAAACAATTGGTGGCACCGATGATATGGGTCTCTATGCCGTCGAAGACCGGATGCACGTGCGTGATATTCACACCAGCATCTATCACTTAATGGGTCTGAGTAATATGAAATTGGAATATCGCCATAAAGGCAGCCCTGAACGACCGACTTTGAATGAAGGTGAATTCATGAAAAAACTGGTGACCGGCTGATTTTTATTGCCCTGTATTTTCCATTTGACTCCCGAGAATTTGGCACGAGATTTATGAAAAACAGGGCTATGCTACCATCCGCTATTCCTGTTCAATCAGTTCTGCGACTTGGAGTACGCAATGCTCAGTTGAGGGAACAACGCCAGCGCTAAGTTCTGGCGACGGGAGTTGCTGCCGGACGGTCGGATGATCTTCGCACAAGCCGAAGTTTTTCTATCACTGCTTCCAAAATCAAGCAAAATTATGGCAGCGATCGCGTCGCGCGGTCGCCAAGATCAAGTGGCATCAAGGAGACTTGTTTCCGCGTGTCGGGTTCATCATGACCAACTTGAATAAGCAACCGAAAAATCTCGTGAAGTTCTACAACGGTCTCGGTACGGCTGAGCTATAGATCAAGGAAGGCAAGAATGCCATCAAATGCACGAAAATTTCCTGCCGCACGTTCAAGGACAATCAGACGCGGTTGCAACTATTTGCGTTGGTTTACAACCTGGGTAACTTCCAGCGGCGGTTGGCCCTGCCTTACGATGTAAAGCACTGACCGCTTGAAAACGCTCTGATTGGACCCGTTCCCGGATCGCTCGGGCTGGATAGACGGGAAAAATGTCGAAAAATCCACACGCATTTGACTCGAGGATGAGGTGTTATCATAATTGAGAAGGTTGCGAGTCTGGGTCGATTCCAGACTCAACCTATATGGGAAATTCCGGTTTGTGTGAAGCAATTTGATCTCCCCCAAATAGAAGCGTTGGAGTGATCTTCGATGAGTGTTAACTGGATTCAGTCGCTAAAGTTTGTCAAGAAGTCCTGGGACTGGGTCGGGTTGGTTGAGTTTCAAGGCTCAACGGTGGATGTTGCATCCAAGTGCTTTGATCCAAAAGGCGGTCGTAATGGGGACTCTCCTCAACCTCGCCTGGTCACAAAAATTGAACGCTCGGTTCTGAAAGCAATGGACAACCATGACCGCGATTTGTCTACGATTGCGCTTGCTCTTGGAGACCTCTATAATCAACACTGGCGACCGCCGCGAGGTCGCAAACTTTCGTCTGGCGACCTCAAAGAAGAATTGAAGCTTACGAAGATAAACCTGGCACAAGGAGTCACTCGCGATCAGTACCAAATCATCTTTGCCGATCCCCATGACCGTTTTCGTTCGTATATTCCGCAGTCTGAAATTGATCACGGAAAAATCATTTCAATATTTTTGGATACACCTCGAGATTCAAATAGCGAACTGTTGCTTCCCTATCTCGGGGCCATGCAACACGCTGCGCTTCCCGCCGAGGAAGCCACAAAGCGAATGGCCGAGAAAGTCCCACTGACAAAGCAAACCAAGAGATTCAAGTGGATCGAACCACTCTCGTATAACGCTAAGAGAGCACAATGGACCGGCGTCATTAGATTTCAAAGAAAGCGTCTCGAGATTGACGTTGAATCCCCGAAGGAAGATAGTCCAGAGTCCTGGGCCGAAAAACATTTATCCAGAATCCTGGCTTGCGTTGTCCCCGCAACGAAAGAAGTCGCTCACCAGCTCACCGAACTTTACAACGATGCGTGGATTGAAGACCGCGAATTGTCTGTCACCGCAGTCCAACGCCGCATCCAATTAGATTCGATCAATCTCAATCGCGAAGAAAGCTGGGAGATGTGTTTCACTGACGGCGATCTCTTTGGCGGGCATAAGATTATTGTGAATATGGATGTCAGCGGCGAAGTAACCTTCGTATTATATGGCTAGTGGTGGTCCGTATCCCGAACTGGATCGGGTGGCCATCGTCCAACGCTGGGAAGTCCACGTTACTAAAACAGACGGTAACAGGATACACCTGGTTCCTCTCCGTCAAAAGCAAAAAGCACACCGTATTAAGTAACTTCCTTGTTATTAACAGTTTAGGTGAAATATATGAAACTTGAATTCCAAGCATTCCTTTAGTCGTTGTTTTTCGCATAAACGTGCTCTTATTGCTATTTTTCGTAAAAAAACTCGTTTGAATTATCTCTCTTGCACTCCGGTTTAAAACCGATACTATAATACATAAGCACTTTCGTATGTTGTTTAAAATGTATAGGTGTTTTTAACCCTCCATAAATACTATCCATCCCAGTGGATAGTCCTCACTTAATTCTATTACCAAGAGAGTCTTCTTCCATGATCGGGCGACTTTTCCTTGCGTATGCATTTTCTTTCTCTCTCTGTCTGAGCCTCGCTCAAGCAGCGGATCCCGCTAAAAAAACAGGCACACTCTCGTTCGAAAAAGATGTGCGAAAAATCCTGAAAGTGCACTGCTTGCATTGTCACGGCGAGGTGGGCGTCAAAGAGGGAAATCTCGACTTGCGCCTCATGCGTCTAATGGTCAAAGGCGGCGACAGCGGACCAGCCATTGTTCCCGGTAAAAGTGGCGAGAGTGAGTTGATTTCCCGCGTGGTGGCCCACGAAATGCCTCCGGAAGACAAACATATGCCCCAGGCAGAAATTGAAATCCTCAAACGCTGGATCGATCAGGGGGCACAAACACTGCACCCCGAACCTGAAAAAATTGAGGCAGACTATCTTGCACCCGATGATCTGGCATTCTGGTCATTCCAACCTGTAAAAAATTACCCAGTGCCTAAAGTCAAAAATTCGAAGCGAGTGAAACAGCCCGTTGATGCCTTTCTCTTAGCAAAGCTGGAAGCACAAGGGCTCAGCTTTTCTTCTCAAGCATCAAAAACATCACTGGCACGCCGTGCGTTTTATGATTTGACTGGTTTGCCTCCCACTCCTGAAGAACTGAAACTGTTTCTCGATGACACAAACGCCAATGCCTATGAAAAACTGATCGACCGCCTGCTGGCTTCAAAACATTATGGCGAACGTTGGGGCCGTCACTGGTTGGATGTAGCCGGCTATGCAGACTCGGAAGGCTATAACACTAGAGATGCCGAACGTCCCTGGGCATTTCGATATCGAGATTATGTGATTCGTGCATTCAATGAAGATAAACCCTATGATCAATTTCTCCGCGAACAAATTGCCGGGGACGAAATGGTCAAACCACCTTATAAAAATCTCAACCCGACCGATTTGGAAAAGCTGGTTGCAACGGGCTTTTTACGAATGGCCCCCGATGGTACAGGCAGCAATCCTGCTGAAAAAGAAGTCGCTAAAAATCAGGTTGTCACTGATACGATTAATATCGTTTCCTCATCGGTTCTGGGAATGACTGTTGCCTGTGCGCAGTGTCACGATCATAAATACGATCCGATTCCTCAAAACGATTACTATCGATTCCGTGCAATCTTCGAACCTGCTTTAGATTGGAAAAACTGGCGGGCACCGGTGTCCCGACGCATCTCGATCATGTCAGACGCCGATCGTAAAATCGCCAATGGCTTCGAAGTGGAAGCAAAAAAAGTATTAGCAGAGCGAACGAAACTCGTTAACAAATTTATCGACCGTACATTGGAGCGGGAGCTGCTTGTTGTACCGAAAGAAAAACGTGAACTAACTCGCGCTGCTTATAAAACAGTAAGTAAAAAGCGAACGAAAGAGCAGGTTGCATTGCTCAAGAGCTTTCCACGCATCGATCGCTTGTCTGCCGGTTCTCTCTACCTTTATGACCGAACCCTGGTGGAACAGTCCGCCAAAGCAACCCAGGAATCCAAAGAGCTGGGAAAAACGCTGGTCGAAAAAATCGAAAAAGAAACGCTCAGTAAAATTCCGGAGGCACAAAAACAAATTGCGTTGGCAGCAAAGAAAGCCGATGCGAAAAAAAGGACTGAAGAACAGAAGAAAATCATCGCCGCCTATCCTGCATTGTTAGTTTCGGTTTCGAATCTTGCTAAGTTCGATCCGAAAGGGGCCGCTCAGATACAGCACTTGAAGGACGAAGCCAAGCGACTGACCGGTCTCAAAACAGTGGCCGTTTTGAAAAAATACGCTGATGATGCGGCTAAGATCAGGACCAAAAAACCAAAAGAAGAATTTATTCGAGTTCTAACGGAAGTGCCCGGCAAAGTTCCTAAAACCTTCTTTTTCAATCGAGGAGATTTCGAACAGCCCAAACATGAACTGCTTCCTGCCGGGTTATCTGTGATCAAGTCGAATCTGAAACAGTCTGTTGAAATTCCATCGAAAAATAAAACACTTCCCACCACGGGGCGTCGTTTAGCCTACATAAATTATTTAACGAATGGCAAGCATCCTTTGACGGCGCGTGTTTTTGTCAACCGTGTCTGGTTGCATCACTTCGGTAAAGGAATCGTGGCATCCCCCACCGACTTTGGAAAGCTGGGAATTCCGCCGACTCATCTGGAATTATTAGACTGGATGTCACATGATTTCGTAGCGCATGGCTGGAAGATTAAACGCCTGCATAAAATGCTGATGACTTCAACAGCGTATATGCAACGTTCTCAGAGATCAAACGATTACGATCAGGTGGACCCTGATAATCTGTTATATGGTCGCATGCCTGTACGTCGTCTGGAAGCGGAAACCATCCGTGATTCGATCATTGCTGTCACAGGAAAACTGAAAACCGATTTGTATGGCCAGCCGGTTCCTGTAAAGGAAGACGAAGTCGGGCAAATCGTAGTTGGTATCGCCAATGTTGATACCGCCGGTCGACAGAAAAAAGCCCTGAAGATGGATGATCGCCAGTTCCGTCGCAGTATTTATGTTGCCGTCAGTCGTAGTAAACCGCTGGCAGTGCTCGATATGTTTGATGCTCCGAAAATGGAACCCAATTGTGAAAAACGTGCTTCTTCAACCGTGGCGCCTCAATCTCTGTTGATGATGAACAGTGGTTTTATGCTGGAACATGCCGCATATTTTGCTGACCGACTGGCAAAGGAACGTACTGGAAATAAGTCAGATCAGGTCAAATTAGCCTGGATACTCAGCTATGGAAAAGAACCTTCCGCTGAAGAATTAAAACAATCCGTCGAATTTATTGACCTGCAAATTGCACAATTCAAAACGACAAAAGTGAAAACAAATAAAACACCTGAGCAATTGGCACTGGCAACTTTTTGTCAGGCACTTCTCAGCAGTAACGGATTCCTGTACCTGGATTAGCAAGACTTCGTATTTCAATACATCTTATTTTTTTAGACGACTGATACGAGAACGGTATCGAATTATGATTCATCAAACACAAACAACGGGCACCCACACAAGACGCCATTTTCTTGCGTCAAGTTCAATGGGCATCGGCTCTGTGGCGTTATCCTGGCTGTTGAAACAGGATCCCCTATTGGCTAAAGATCCCGCGATACGTCCGGAGCTGGTGAATAAACATTTTGATTTAATACCGAAGCCAACACACCATGCTCCCAAAGCAAAAGCCATGATCTCAATGTTCATGCAGGGGGGCCCCAGCCATCTGGATATGTTTGATCCCAAACCCATGCTCCAGAAATATGATGGCAAAAAATTTCCGGGAGATATCAAGTACGACAATGCCGCCCAGGCCAGTTCCACAGTACTCGGCTCTCCCTGGAAATTCAGCAAGCATGGCGAATGTGGTACCGAACTGTCAGAATTGCTGCCCGGCTTAAGCGAAGTGGTCGATGATATTGTGGTCATGCGGTCCATGCATACCAGTGTGAATAATCATGGTCAATCAATTTATGCGATGCATACCGGCCGAATTCTGGCCGGACGTCCGACTTTAGGCAGCTGGTTGACTTACGGATTAGGATCCGAATCTGAAAATCTTCCCGCGTACATTGCGATGGTAGATCCGGGCGGGGCGCCGGTACTAGGCGTTAATAACTGGACCAATGGCTGGCTGCCTTCGCTCTATCAGGGAACGGTCATTCGTCCCAAAGAACCACGGATTCTGAATCTCAATGCCCCCCCTCATCTAAGTGGGAAAGCACAGGAAAAATATCTCGACTTTTTAGTAAAACTGAATCAACGCCATCTCAGCCAGCATCCTGGTGAAGACGATCTTTCTGCCCGTATCGCCAGCTATGAACTGGCGGCCAAAATGCAGACCGCGGCAACGGAAGCCCTCGACTTGAGCAAGGAAACCAAAGCCACGCAAGCCTTATATGGAATTGATGTACCAGAATCAGCTGAGTTCGGAAAACGTTGTCTGATTTCCCGCCGTTTAATCGAACGTGGTGTGCGATTCGTGCAAATTATGACAGGCAACCAGCATTGGGATCATCATAACAGCATGCGGACGGCACTGCCCAGAACCTGCAAACGGGTTGATGTACCTTCTGCTGGTCTGGTAAAAGACCTCAAACAGCGTGGCTTGCTCGATGAAACCCTCGTGCATTGGGGCGGAGAAATGGGGCGGCTGCCCGTGATTCAGAACGATGCCGGTATTGCGAAACAGGGGCGAGATCATAACACTTACGGCTTCAGCATGTGGCTGGCCGGCGGGGGTTTGAAAGGCGGCATGACATACGGTGCCACCGATGAGTTCGGTCATCACGCTGTCGTAGATAAAGTCAGCCCCAGTGATTACCACGCGACGTTGATGCATCTGTTTGGGATGGATGCAGAACGTCTGACATTCACACGCAACGGTGCGGAACAATCATTGATTGACAGACAGGTCAACCGCATCGTGCATGATATCATTGCCTGATTTCAGGTAGTGATAAACCAATTCACATCGATAAAAAAGTCCTGTTGCAGCAAGACTTTTATTGTATACACTTGAGTAGCCTTTCCAAGTATTGAACCTGCTTTAGCAGCGCGCCAATTCGTTCAGTCGTGATTCAAAATTAGAATGGACGTCGTTTGGCAAAAATTTAAGTGATGCAAATACCTTAAGGCAAACATTTCATTTCTGTAATATAAAAATCTGGTCTGGTTACTATCAGCTAATGTGCGGATTTTAATTTTGCTATTCGTCCGAGATACTTCTGCCAATCTTATAGATGAATTCTAATGTGCCAAGAACCAGAAAATGAAAAAGCAGGAAAACAAGCGGATGCACAGCTTTTTAGAGTTGTTACCCTTTGGTCGTTGGGGCTATTGGGGGGTTCAGCAATTGGAAGTGCTGCAACAATTGCAATACTGCTTTTTATCAACTTTATCCTGCCAAAAGCAGTCCCGATGGGAATGGCATTTTCTTGTCCTCCTTTTATTCAATTGGCCGTATGGTTGTTCGGGACGATCAAGGCTTATCAAAAATACAAATCTCTGAAAGTAGTAGGATGGTTATCCGCCATCGGCCTGTTTTTCTTTTTGATGTTTCCAATATTAATGTTCTTTGCTGTTATTCTTACCGTTGGTGGTTGGAATGTCGGCAAGTAAACAATTAGTCAAATGACTGATCCATATCGATAAAAAAATGCCCTGTTGAACCAGGGCGTTTTTTGTTCTCATCAAGTAAGTATTCAATACTACTTCAAAGGCACGGCAATCATATCGATCACCAGAACACGATTGGGGACTCCTACGCTTTTAATCGTCGCTTTGGAAGCAGCCGGCGGACGCTGAGGGTCATAATAGTCTTTGCGAATCTTGCCGAAATCGCCGCTGATTTCATTTTCCGACACATAATAGGTGGCTTTCACCAGATGCCGCATGTCACTGCCGGCTTCTTCAACAATCTCTTTTAGCTGATTGAACGCACTGCGAATACGTGCGTTATTTTTGCCGGGCTTTTTCGCTGTGATTCCCGATACATAAATCCGGTCACTGACTTCTGCGATAGCAGTCCGGCTGAAAACGGGCGAGGCTTTCATGCCGGTCGGCGTTTTATAGACGACTGTCTCCTCCGGTCGTGTTGCGGGTGTATCACCCGGCAGTGCAACGATCATCTCAATTTCAATGGGCAGGGAAGAAAACCACTCGACCTGTGATACCGGAGGTTTTCGATCGACGGGGAAAAAACCATCAATGACCTGACTGGATTCAATCGCCTGATCCATGGGAGTCAGGAAGGCTTTGATCTGGATGATATTTGCCTTAGAACCTCCCAGGTACTTAAGCGTCGCAAAAAGTTCTTGCATCGTCTTTTTCGTAGATTCGGCCAGAGTGTCTGCTTTGACCGCTTGACCCGAGATATAAGCCGTTCGCCCCGCTGGCAACAGAGCAACGCGAAATCCGGAAACATCGTCGTTGAAAATTTTCGCTTTCGATATTTTTTGAGAAGAACCAGTTGCCGCGACCGCATCAAGGGCAACCAGAGCACCCGGGGTAGCGAGTTTTGTGACAACATACATGCACGCGGGTTGTGACTTCCCTTTTAGTTCCTTTGCGATTCTGTTCTGGACTTCCGGAACCAGATCGGCACTTGTTACATAGATATTTAATTTCACCAATTGCTTCAGGTTACCGTTTACTTTTTTCAGTAGGTAATTCAAATTTTGAAGAACCTTCGCGGTTTGATCACTGGCATTGGCAGGAGGAACTAAACCGCCGTGGATATCAATGGCGGTGATCTGAGAGGTATGAGCCAAAACATTATCTTTGACAATCACGCAGAGTGAAGACCCCGTTTTAGTCGAGGATTTTAGATAAGTGACTTCTGCAGAGACCATGCCGGTCATTCCCAGAAAAAGTATTGTCATCAGAGTATTCATGAAATATTTCATAGTAGAGTTATCATTTCTTAGAGGAGCAATTGGTGATTTATTCCGAGTTATTCTGTTCAGGAATCCGAGTCTGTTATTTTAACCGCCAGTTCTCGTCAAAGAAATTAGCATCGACAACTTTTCCTGGATATTGAAAGCCTGCGGGAGTCCGTAAATCAATGATGGCCCAGTCAGGCAGCATCGGAACCTGTCTGGCATTATTGAGATAAGCATATTCACGATAGGTAAATCCGCTGTTGAGCACCACATATTTTTTCGGATTTAACGGGTTTGGGAAAATCAGAATCGGAGCATGATGTGCGGCGGAGAAGTGTCGTTCTCCCACAATAATTTCATCACGGTTCCATTTAATAGGTAATTTGCCGACGATCATTTTAATGAGCGTGTTACTTTCCGGAGCTCCCCATAGCACCAGATTGCTGGATGCGATTTCTTTGTCGGTGATGCTGGAGTCTTTCATCACGCGTGCATCGCCGCGAAACTGCTGGCGCCAATGCACAATGGCATGCTTCATTTCAGACTTCACCCACTTGTCAACAACAGGTGAAGCACACGTTCCAGAAGGGGAGACGAAGATAAAGGAATCCATAAAGGCGTCATCAATGGGGCCTTGCAGGTTATGGCGTTTGACCAGTTGCCCCGGTTCATGAACGGCAGGCCCGACTTTCCATGTATCACCGGTTTTATGGAAAGAAACATGCCATGATCGATCAGAGAGAGGGCGGGGGGCTTCTAGTTTGACGCCATCGACTTGAACCATCAACGGGTGAATCATATCCAGCGGCGATTCTCCCGCGTTCATCTTCAATGAAAATGCAGTCACGTTTTTTGTTTTGATATCAACCCGATTGCGCGAATGCAGGCGGGCATCGATCTGAGCCTGCGTCCATTCTTCGTGCATCGCATCCAATGTAACCCAAGCCATGCGATTGTATTTTAAAGTATAGGCGACCAGATGCACGGACCTGGGAACGCGCTGGCGACCCACTTTTGCGAGTGAGTCCATTTTGTTTTCGATGAGAATCTTGGAATCAGGGTGAATCCGGTGTGCGGTGTTCGGTCCAATAATATGCACCATATCGATGCCCACTTTTTTAAGAGCAATCTCCATCACATCGGCGGCCTGTTTCTGGCTGTCAATCTCGCCGCTATAAGCGACGGTCGGGCAGTGAAACAGATTCAACGCGTAACCAGGACAGTCATACCATTGCCACAACTTCTTCTCATACCAGGTCGGATTCAAAGTTTCTTTCTGGAACACATCCAGAAACAGAGGCGTTTCAGAGAACCCGGCTCCCGGATTGGCGCCAAACCAGCGATCAGAGTAATGCACGGCGAACTGCCAGCAGGCAGCGCCCCCCATTGAAAAACCACGCACGGACACGCGATCATCGTCGATGCGATAATTCTGTTTGGTTGATTCCAATGCTTCCAGCACATCCACTTCACCGGCGAACTTGAAAGCGTTGGAATAACGGCCATAGGGATGGAGAACAATCGTGTTGGCAGGAGTATACTGACCGCGAGATCGTTGTTGTTGACTGATAAAGTTGACTTCACTCAGGCGTTCACCTCTTCCGTGAAACCAGAGGTCACACCGATAGTCGCTTTTACCTGCAAAAGTATAGCTGTCCGGAATGACCAGACTGTAAGGCTGCACGGTCTGATCGATTTTCGAAAGATAACCGCGAACGACCAGCCCCGTTTTTTGAGTCCAGGGTGCTTCACCTTTCAGTAACTGATCGGCACGTTCCTGGCCCTGTTGTAATAACTTGAGCCCGTTGCCAATTTCGCGCTCGTGAAAGAACTCCTGATATTCGAGCGCACACCGCACGGCTCGATGATAGATTTCCACATCCGGAATCAATGACTGAATTCGGGAGTCCTTGCTCTTCTTTAATTGATCAAGGGACGCTTGCAGTTTCGCCATTCCCTGCAGGAGCTGCTGTTTTTGTTTTTCGGGGACTTCCACTCCCAGCGCCGGAATTTTGCGAACCTTATCAGGTATGTTGTCGGCCGGCCCATCGGCCAGTAGCAGGGCAGGGGAAGCTATCGCACACAGCGCGAATACGATTGTAGTTTTGACAATAAATTTAAGTTGAAAAATCATAAGGGGTTTCTCGCAGGAATTCTGATGATCAGGAATGTTGTAACTTCTTAAACGATCACAAGTATCGATGTTCTTAATATCATGGCGCAATGGGAATGGTTTGAAAACTGTTTCAGCAAAGATATTCCGTGATCGAGCAAAGAGACCATTTCAGCAAGGATTGGCATGGACTGTTTGAAACCTGTTTGTTAGAACACTGCCAATGCTTGCCCCGGAATCTGGAACTTTTTCGATTATTGCCAGTGGAGACAAACCATGTTCAACAAATTATTTTCGGCCTGCCTGATTTCAGTCATTTCTCTTTGGCTTCTTACCTCTGGTTTTGCGGCAGATCCAAAACTGAAGGCAGCTGCCTCGGTCGAGGTTCATACGCTCCAATTGCAAGGCATGGAATTAAAGGGGGAGGAAATTGACTATAAGGTTCAGCGCGATGGTAAGCACGAAATCAGCTTGCGTGGTCAGTCTGGCATTAAAATTGACGAGATGGTGATGACTGCGGACTCCATTCATGTGACATATTTGACATATTCAAAAAAAGCGAGCATGGTTCTCGATCTGAAGGGCAATGTCGAAATTGTCAGCAAAGGTGACAGACTACGTGCGAAGGCCATGGAAGCGAAATTAGATTTGGGCGCGAAGTCGCTCACACTGAATGGGGGAGAAGAGCAGGACGCTCTGCTGGTCAGGTACAATGGTCCAAAAACGACCCACATGGAAGCCACGGAGATTCAAATTCAATTTCAGGATCAAAACTTGGTGTTGATCAATTCGAGTGGCCCTGTCGAAATCTCGGAGCGGAAGGCAACTAAACAAGATGATATTTTTAGCCCCCAACCCAAATACAATTCGCAGAAAACGCTTGGAGTTCCTCAATCTGATAAATTTGATCCAAGTCCGTTTTCTGATAACCGGATTAAAACGAATCCGTTTTCCAGTCCCAAAGCTGGTCTCTTTGCCCCTGCGAAAAGTTAATCTGCAGTAAAGTAATGTTTATCCCCTTGCCTGATCGGTCTTTACCGACATTCACAATCGCGATCCGTCCGGAAATTTCAGGTTTTCACGGAGTCTGAAAACGCTATTGACCACATTTTCTTGATGAGATAAGCTTCCGACCCACATTAATCTCTCTCTCAAAATCAAATCAAATCAAATCTCAATTCTCTTCAGGTTTTCTGCTTTGTCAGTTCTGGCAATGTTTGATTCCTCAGGTCGATTTCAGTGTTTCTACTGAAAAGAGGCAGGTTTCTAAAAACACCTGGCTACTTGATGGTCAAATTGCGTTCGGAAATGGTTTCAGTTGAGGACTACTATTCTGAAAAGACTACTTTCTCACAAACGGGGTCGTACTGTGAAAAACTCTGTCAATCTATTAATTATCGTAACCATGCTGACAACCGGCTTTTCGGGGTGCCAGAAACTCAATCTGAATCCGGGAAACTGGTTAAGTCCTGCCAAGTTACGTTCGCAAAGTCCCGATGAAGAAACTTCTATCTCAGATGAGTTTGAGACGAAAGTGGAAACTCCCTTCGTCGGAGACTACACGCAAATTACTGGCAGAAATCTGATCGCACTGCAAGGCGTAGGCCTGGTGACCGGATTAAAGGGAACGGGCGGCAACCCGCCTCCCTCGGTTCACCGCGAAGCGTTGCTGCGTGAGATGCGTCGTCGCAATGTGAAAAATCCAAACCACATTCTGCGAAGTCCTTCGACGGCGCTGGTCATCGTAAAAGCTTATCTCCCTCCTTTGATTCGCAAAGGAGAAACCTTTGACGTAGAAGTTTATCTGCCGGGCAGTAGTGATGCGACCAGCCTTGAAGGAGGCTGGTTAATGGAATCTTACCTTGCAGAGCAGGCAATGATTCAAGGGCGTGGGCTTTTGAAAGGCCATATTCTTGCCAAGGCAGAAGGTGCGATTTTAATTCCCCCCATGTCTGACTCAAATCGTAAAAAAGGAGTCGCTGGCATCATGCGTCGTGGGCGAATTTTGTCAGGTGGCGTTTCGGTAACCGAAGATCGGAATCTGGCCCTGTACCTGCGAAACGATTTCAAAAGTATTCGAAATGCCCAACGTATCGCTGATCGAATTGGCGGTCGTTTTCACCACTTTGATAAATATGGAATTGAAGAACCACTGGCAGAAGCTAAGACAGACAAAAAAGTCGTTTTGAAGCTGAAGCCCCGATATAAACACAACGATTCACGATATTTACAAGTCGTAAGATATATTGCTTTCCGTGAAACCGATGTAGCGCAAAGGGTGCGCATGCAGAAACTCACGGAAGAAATCATGATGCCCGGGCGTGCGGAAAAAGCTTCCATTCAGTTAGAAGCGATTGGTAAAAAATCGATTCCCATTTTGAAATCCGCTTTGAAAAGTCCTCTGTTGGAAATCCGTTTTCATGCGGCCATGGCACTCGCCTATCTGGATGACGGATCGGGTCTTAAGGATCTGGCAGAAGCTGCCAGAGAAGAACCAGCATTTCGT
>NZ_CALEMX010000011.1 GCF_937910335.1 uncultured Gimesia sp.
TCGCATGAAGGTCGAATCGTCAGAAATTGGTGAAGGAGGAATCCCCAGCACTTTCAGTTTATTGAAGACGGTTTCATCGATCACATTGCGAGATTTTGGCAGCGAGGTAATTTCGATACCTAGAGGAATTGTTGACCGGAAGGTAGAAACCTGTCCCTGATAACGAGCCATGATGGCCACTTCACCTGACAGATTCAAAGTTTTCACCAGGCCGGTCTTATTCACCTCGGCCATTTCAGTGTCATTGGCTTCAAACAAAGCCATACGAGTGACATCTTCAGTCGTGTCATCTGAATAAGTAGCAATCACAGAGATCTGCTGTTCGACTTCCTGACCCATTGTTCGTGTGGCAGGAAAACATTCAATCTTCGCAACCTTTCGGTCTTGATCAGTTCCGTAAGGCATCCCCTGTTCTATCCAGCGATAGAGCAGACGGTATTCATAAGAATCGGGTTTCACAAGTTTACCACCGCCGTGGGGTGTAACTCCGGTGCCCTTCATCAACAACAGACTCTCTGCAGGAGATGTCGGAAACACGCGACGTCCTCGGCCTTCTTTGACCAGGAACTCAAAGTCGTCTTCAGGATAAAAACCTAGTAGCGACAGTTTAAAACCATTCTGCCCACTCGCTTTTCCGTGACAACCACCACTGTTACAGGTCAACTTGGTAAAGATCGGCACGATCTGATTCTTAAAGTTGATCGCCTCTGGTGTTGCAATTCCCTGAACGGCAACGGGAATAGAAGCCGTCTTACCATTTTTGGCGGTCACCGTTAAAGTAGTCTGCCCATCTTTAAGGGGCGTGAGATAACCTTCCGTAGAAATCGAAGCGAGATCAGGATGAGCAATTTTGTAAGTCACATTCCGCGTCAGGTCATGCAATTTACCATCTGCGAGGACACCGGTGACGACAACCTGCTGTCGTGAATCCGGTCCTCTTAACGGAAGTATTGCTTTTTCAGCAGGATGCGGTCCGATCTGAATTGATTTGTAATCGACCTGTACCTCAGCAGCCGGCGCTGCCAGCACATGCGTTACACAGTTGCTTGAGACAAGAAAAAGAGTCAGTACTCCACATAGCATAAGGATCTGGGGCATCCGAGAGCCTTTGATTCGGAAATCCATACATTACTCCTGTGCAACTGGTTTCGTTTTTACTTCAGGTCTGACTGCAAACAGTATTGTGTGATTAAAGGCAGACCTTTTCAAAGTATGATTGAAATTGAAAACGCTAGTTTCGTGGTTGGTTTAATTAGGGAAGCTTTTTTAGGCAAGTTAACCAATCAGTACTTACTGGTTGGTTGAATCGTGTGGATCAGGTCAAGTCTATTTCGTAACAGACTTTCCCTAATTGTTCAATGTATCAAAGTTTATTGAATTGTCAACGTTTTAACCAGTCACTTGGACTAATAATGTCTTTTTGTTCACACGAAAGAAATTACGAGATCAAATCCCTCTCGTTCGAGAATCCCATTTTTTCACATCCGTCACAACTGTCAAGAAAGAAAACATTGAAAAATCCGGTAGGATAGTCAAAATGAATTCGCACCTTGAAAACAGTGCTCTGTTCTATATTTTTTAAGGGAATCAGCCGGTTCTTTCAAAAACAGGATTTCTTAGATTGCCAGTCAAAGCCTCTTCTATAGAATGAAAGTTAGCACAGATTTTGCTTCAAGACTTACCTTCCGGGTAATTTTTTGAAAATTCGCTTTAATTCCTACTTTCCGGGCGGCTACAAAACACACCCATGTCTGATCCTGCAAATACGAATCATCCTACATCCGACATCCAAGATATCTTCGAACAATTGCGAGCCGGAAAACCGGTCATTGTAACGGATTCGAGCGAACGGGAAAACGAAGGCGATTTTATCGTTGCCGCTGAAGCAATCACTCCTGAGATTGTACAATTTCTCTTGAGGCACGGAGGTGGTGAGCTGTGTGTCTCGCTTGACCAGGAAGTTGCCGAACGTTTAGAACTGAAACCCATTGTTGGACCTGAAGAAAATACGGCTCCCAACAAAACACAATTTTTGATTCCCATTGACCACAAAGATAGTGGCAGCGGTGTCAGTGCCGAATGTCGCGCTATCACAATTCGTGCGTTAAGCGATGAAAATTCTCAAGCGTCAGATTTTGTACGCCCCGGCCACATCCATCCCCTGCTCGCCAAACAGGGAGGCATTCTCCGTCGTGCGGGTCATACCGAAGCCACCGGTGATTTACTTCAAATGGCGGGCCTGAAACCCGTAGGTGTCCTCATCGAAATTCTCAGCCAAAAAGGATTTGGGATGGCAGATGCGGACGAACTGCGAGAAATTTCTGAACAGTTTAAAATCCCCATCATCTCTACAGCCGAAGTCATTCGCCATCGATACATTAACGAAAAACTCGTTCATCGCGAAGTAGAAGTTCCCATCAACACAAAGAATTACGGAATCGCTCAAGTCATCGGTTATTCAGTAGAACATGAAAACCAGCAACCGGTGGCATTAGTCTGGGGAGACCTCTCTTCTGTCGAAGCCCCGCTGATACGTATGCATTCATCCTGCTTCACGGGCGACTTGCTTGAATCTCTGCGCTGCGATTGTGGAGATCAGTTACACATGGCGATGCAGGCGATTTTCCAGGAAGAAGTTGGAGCCGTTGTTTATCTTCCCCAGGAAGGACGTGGTATCGGCCTGATTCCCAAACTGAAAGCGTATGTACTACAAGATCAGGGATACGACACAGTCGAAGCCAACATTAAATTAGGGTTTAAAGCCGACACTCGCGATTTCACAGTGGGTGTGCAGATCCTGAAAGATCTCGGACTGACCAAAGTACGTCTGCTAACCAACAATCCCAAAAAGACCCACTCAGATGTTTATACGGGATTTGATCTGGAAGTCGTGGAACAAGTACCCATCGTTGCACCTCCACACAAAGATCGAGAGTTCTACCTGCAGACAAAAAGGGATAAAATGGGACACATCTTACCTACAACTCCCGCTGACTGAATTTCCTTCGCCCGCAAATCGACTCGCCGAAAGAAAATCGATCGGATGTCCGGTGGTACCTTGTGTCGCCAGATCGGCCAGAATTTCTCCGATGACCGAAGCAAATTTAAACCCGTGCCCGGAAAAACCAGCCCCGTAAACCACCGCAGGATTACGAGAGTGACGATCTACAATAAAATGCCCGTCGGGCGTTCTTGTATACATACAGGTGGCATGTCTCTTTGGAATCGGCTCCAGTTCTGACATCACTTCATTGATAAAACGGGAGACCAACGTGGCATCATCGGCCATCAATTCCCGATTCAATTTTCCAGGATCAACAACGGTTTCGCCTCCGGTATGCTCAGCCAGTTTGATCGTCTTGCCATCCAATGATGGAAAACCATAAAACTCCCCGTAGGGCATATCAAAAAAGAAACCCCCGTTTCCCGAATCCAAATTGTAGACCGGTTGTTTCACCCGATTCCAGAACAGCAACTTTCTGACGACTTCCAGAGGCAGATTGAGTTCTTGTAAACAGCTGCTGCTCCACGCGCCAGCCGTCACGATCATACCGGAAGCAGAATAGTGCTGTGTATCGGTCCGCACTTCGATTGATTGATCATGAATCACAACCGAATTAATTTTCTCGTTCAGGTTCACCTCTGCTCCCTGCGAGAGCGCACACTTTATCTGAGTTCGGACACACTCTTCGACAAACAAAAAACCGGCCTCAGGTTCGTAAGTCACTTCAAAACCCGGAGGGATCTGAAACCCGGGAAAGCGATCGGTAACATCCATGGTGGAAATATTTTCAACTGAGACATCATACAATCGGGAAGCCTGATGCACGCCTTGAATTACTTCACCGTCTGGCGGACCTGCCACCATTAAGCCACAGGGGTTAAAGAGTGATTTTCCCGATTCCTGTTCCAGTTCGCGCCACAATTCGTACGCGCGCTGCAGCAGAGGAATATAATTCGGATGTTCAAAATAAGCCTTGCGGATAATGCGCGTATCGCCGTGAGAACTTCCCCGGTCATGGGCAACACCAAACTGTTCCATGCCCAACACATTCAGACCACGCTTTGACAGATGGTATAACGCACTACTGCCCATGCCACCTAATCCCAGAACCAAATAATCAACGAGTTTCGGCATGGAACTTGTCTACTTTCTGATCATTTTGACTTTGGAGAGGGTTGATTCCGTTGCTTCGCGCCTTCGATGATTTTTTTCTGGGCCGCCTTCAAATGTTCCGGCCACTTAAATGTACCAGCATTTGCAGGATTATAGCCCGCCATATGATCTTTCAATCGAGCGGTGGGCTTAATGTAGACCAGCTTTGTTTCACCAAAAACATCCTGACATAAGTCAGCCAGATCAGCATCATAGGTACGTAATTCTTCCCGCGTATTGACATGATTATGATCATGATCATTTTCACGATTATTATTGAACCAGGATTGTACGCCTTCAGCAAAATACTCCATCCGGTTGACGGAAGCATATTTCCCTTTCCATAGCCCTGCTTTCATCGCCCGTTGATATACTTTTTCTAATCGCTCATCAAAAGCAGGATCAACCCGATTCATGCCACGCAAATGAATATTATGTGCAAACTCATGAATCAAAATGCACTCAGCGGCATAAGGGTCTTCAGAGAACGCGAGTAAATTCTCTTCACCGGATGAACAGACAGGATCGGTCGGAGAGCCTCCTAATCCTCTGGCACGTACATCCCAGAAATCTTTGGGTTTCAGATGCGCATATTGCGGAATATCCGTTGTAAAGGCACCATAGGGAATCACGATAAATTTTGAGCCGCCTGCAATCATCGCCTTGCGAACATCAGGTCGATGATGGAGCATCTGATCAATCAACCAGGCAGCCTCTTTCAGCGCATAATCATTCACGCGTTCGAAAGCTATCACAGGATAACCACTGGCACTCACGTACTTGGTATAAACGGCAGGTAGCTTCAATGAGGCCGGCGGTTTCGTGACACGATATTCTTTCGCTTGACAGAAGGCAGGAAGAATCAAAGCCAGTAGAAAACACAGAAGGTTTTTCATCTTGAATATCCTGTGAATGATAGAATACGCCAGTTTAGATCTTGACCAATAAACTCATCATGATCAAGGTCGCATGCATTTTACCATCAAAAACAGGATTTCATTCAAGGAACTTTTCAGGAAAAAAAATTACCGGGTGTTCAGGAAAAGACAGTCAACCTACCCCACGTACACACTGACCATCAAATTTGAACACCCGGTAATTAATGCCGTCACAGAAAATCATCAAGGTTAGATCATTTTCTGTCTAAAGATCTGCGACAACATCGCCTGGCTTGCCACTTCACGAGAACTACCCCAAACAAGCCAGACAGGTTGTCACAGTATCTGTTAGCATCGAACTTTTTCCTTCCGGAGATTGCCACTCGGAAGATGAAATCTATTTCTCCTCATTGATCTGCCCGTTCTCAAAGATTCTGATTTGAGAATCCCCCCCTGGGCAATCAAGTTGTCAGCAGCCAGTCGATAGATAATAAATTGTTTAACAAACCATTCGTGCCGCATCAGCGATTGAAAGCGTGCCAAGAGGCATCAGGTCAGGAAGTCGACCTCCCTCATCATGCGCTTCTCGCGCCTTCATAACTGGTTCGCTTTCCTCTTCAAATATTTCTTCTCTTGTAATTCTCATATGATCCGGAGCATCGATACCGATTTTGACGGAACCTTTTCCCGTACGGATCACTTTCACCAGAATTTCATCACCGATACAGATTCCCTCAGCCAACTTCCGTGTCAAAACCAGCATGGTTGTCACTCCTTTTATCGTTAAATCTTATTTTCAGATGTCGTAGCAGGTTTACCTTTGTCCAAGATTGCTTGTCCACAAGCCATTTCCCGGTCATATTGAAAGGTACTACGCGATTCGCATGCCAATTCGGAATTCTTCCACTATCAATCCCCATAAGTCATTTCATCCATACGCTTTATAATTTTTACCATCAATTTTCTGATGATCCATTCAGGGTTGTTTTTTGCAAAAAGTGTCCCCAATAGTACAATTTTCAATTCCAGAGAATCGGTAAGACGACACTATTTTCATCTTTTCCATGAGCAGGAAACGATATGTCAGTGGCTTCGGTTGCAATATACGACAGGACAAATATACTATTGGGTTCCTTGAATGACCGAATCCTTTATACAGCGGTCAGTTTACGTCAATTCAGATCAGCAACAGCTGATTTTTTTCGAACCCACTAGATAGTCAAAGAGTTTACAAATGGGTCAGAAGTGTGATGCCTGTGGTAAGACGCCTGTAGTCGGTAACCGAGTTCGCCAGCGTGGTAAGTACAAATACCTTGGCGGTAACGGTCGACAGACAACGGGAGTTTCCAAACGACTGTTCAAACCGAACCTGCAAAAAATCCGGGTCCAGGATGGTGGTTCCGTAAAAACACAACGCGTTTGCACTCAGTGTATTCGATCGGGGAAAATCACCAAAGCTGTTGCCAAAAAGCCGTTTACATTACCTGCTAAATAAAACGGATCCTGCTCTAAAGTAGAAACACGATGAGCAATTCACTCTCCGAAGCGGATGTACTTAAAGTTGCTTCTCTTTCCCGGTTGAAACTCTCTGAAGCAGAAGTAGAGACTCTGGGAATACAGATGGGGTCTGTGCTCAAATACATCGCCATGCTGGACGAGCTGGATACCGAATCAATCGAGCCGATGGCACATGCGATTGAAATTTCCAATGTCTTTCGTGAAGATCAGCTCCAGGTTAGTCTTCCACGAGAAAAAGCACTGTCAAATGCTCCTCAAACAGATGGGAATTATTTCCTGGTTCCCGCGATTCTCTAGCTGACCGGCGTCTTTACCATTAAGCACATAAAAGCAATAATCCAAGGCCCGGCTTGCTGACAAGCCGGGCCTTTTAATCTTATATGGAGACTCGACATTCCATGTCCATCACTTCCGCAACAGCAAGCGAACTGCTTGCGAAAATGAATTCAGGCGAAATCAGCAGTGAAGAGATCACGTCAGCCTGCCTGGAAGAAATCAACCGCCGCGAGGGTAGTATTAACGCCTTTCTTTCAGTGCAACAGGAAGCGGCCCTGGAAAAAGCCAGAGAAGTTGATCAGAAACGGAAGTCGGGAAAACCACTGGGAAAATTGGCGGGCATACCCGTGGCACTCAAAGATAATATGTGTGCCGAAGGTGTAGCCACCACGTGTGCCAGTAAAATGCTGGAAAATTATATCCCTCCTTACGATGCACACGTTGTAGAAAAACTCAAAGCGGCCGATGCCGTTCTGATTGGCAAAACGAATCAAGATGAATTCGCCATGGGCTCGTCGACTGAAAATTCTGCATTCAAAACAACCACTAACCCCTGGAACACAGCCCATGCAGCTGGTGGATCAAGTGGAGGCTCTGCAGCTGCAGTCGCCGCGGGATTTGCTCCGCTTGCGCTCGGCAGTGATACCGGTGGATCAATTCGTCAACCAGCCAGTTTTTGTAGTGTAGTTGGTTTGAAGCCCACTTACGGCCGCGTTTCGCGATACGGTTTAGTCGCATTCGCCAGCTCTCTTGATCAAATAGGCCCGTTTGCCCGAGATGTCAGAGATGCTGCATTAATCCTGGAAACGATTGCCGGTAAAGATCAACGCGATACGACCAGCCTCGATGCAAAAGTTCCCGAATTCACATCCAATCTCGAACAGCCCCTACAAAATCTCAAAGTCGGCTATATCGAACATCTGCATGAGGAAGGACTTCACGAAGACGTCAAAGCAGCCACTTTGCAGGCGCTGGATGTTTACAAATCGCTGGGAGCTGAACTGGTTCCTGTAACTTTGCCGCACGCGAAATACTGCGTTGCCACCTATTACATCATTGCTCCCTCTGAAGCTTCCAGTAATCTTGCACGTTATGATGGCGTGCATTACGGCTACCGTTCGCAAAATTTTAAAGACAAAGACATGATTGACATGTATGCCACCAGCCGTGGGGAAGCATTCGGAGCTGAAGTCAAACGTCGCATCATGCTGGGAACATACGCGCTTTCATCAGGTTATTACGATGCCTATTACCTCAAAGCACTCAAAGTCAGACGACTGATTCGTAATGATTTTGAACAGGCTTTTCAAAACGTGGATATTATCGCTTCCCCGGTAACACCAACGCCTGCCTTTAAGATCGGCGAACTGGTGGATGATCCCCTGGCAATGTATCTGGCTGATATTTTTACAACCAGCGCAAACCTCTCCGGTATCCCTGGCATTTCGATACCAGCGGGGATGAGTAAAAACAATCTTCCCATTGGCTTACAACTGCTGGCACCGCCACTGGAAGAGGAACGGCTCTTACGTGCCGCCCGTATGTTTGAACGTGAAACCGATTGGCACTTAAAGCGTCCGCAATAAAATCAGCAGACAGCAATAACACAGACGAACTGGAATTGAATCTTGGATATTGAAATAAAGGGTAGTGTGAGATAATGGACTATACACTCATCATCGGTCTTGAAGTCCACGTACAGTTACAAACCAAAACCAAGCTCTTCTGTGGTTGTTCGACCAAATTCAACCCGGATCACCCGAACACACAAACCTGCCCGGTCTGTCTGGGACTGCCCGGTGCGCTGCCCGTGCTGAATCGGGAAGCATTTCACCTGGGAATGAAAACGGGGCTGGCAATAAACTGTGAAATTCCTGCGTTTACCAAATGGGACCGAAAGCAATATTACTATCCCGACCTCCCCAAAGCATATCAAATCAGCCAATTTGACCTGCCTCTAAGTCAGAATGGCTGGCTGGAAATCGAAATTGATCCTGAAACGCGCGAGAAGAAAAAAATTGGCATCATTCGCGCGCATCTCGAAGAAGATGCCGGCAAGAACAGCCATGATGAATCGGGACGCAAACAGGATAGTAAGGTGGATCTGAACCGTTGCGGAACACCGCTCATAGAAATTGTTTCCGAGCCGGATTTACGATCGGCACAGGAGGCGCGGACTTATCTGGAAGAATTAAAGTTATTGCTGACATACATCGACGTTTCCGACTGCAATATGCAGGAAGGCAGCCTGCGCTGCGATGCGAATGTGAATCTTCACGTGCATCAGGACAACGGCGAAACCATCCCGACGCCCATTGTGGAAATCAAAAACCTGAACAGCTTTCGAGGCGTGGAACAGGCCATCGAATTTGAAACACAACGACAATGGAAAGAATGGCAGAAAACGGGACTGAGCCTGAAAGACGTTCCCAAAGAGACTCGAGGCTGGGATGCTGATCGAGGTGTGACCCTGGAACAACGGGGCAAAGAAGATGCAGCAGACTATCGCTATTTCCCCGATCCGGATCTGGCACCGGTGACTGTTACCGATGCCGAACGCGAACGCGTATCAAATGAACTCTGCGAAAGACCGGCTGACCGCCGCACCCGTTTTGAAGAAACCTATCAACTATCTGTCTATGACGCAGCCGTCATTATCGATCAGGGACCGGCTGTGGCTGACTATTTTGAAACCATGGCAGAAACTTGCGGAAATGGTAAACAGGCCGCCAACTGGGTGACTCAGGATGTCCTTCGTGAACTGAAAGAACGGGAAATCGAGATCGCAGAATTTCCGATCCAGCCGAATGTACTCGCTGCGCTTCTACAAAAAGTGAATGCCGCTGAAATCACCATTAAGAGCGCACGTACTGTTTTTATGGAGTTATTGAGCAATTCCGAAGGCGTTCCCGGTATCGAACAGATTCAAAGCATCATTGTAGAAAAAGGGTTGGCACTTGTCTCTGATACCGGTGAACTCGATTCAATCGTTCAAGCTGTTGTCGACAAAAATGAAAAAGCAGTGGCAGACTTTCAAAGCGGAAAACAGGCAGCCGTGGGCGCATTGATTGGTCAGGTCATGCGAGAAATCAAAGGGGCAGACCCGAAAGCCGTTCGTGAACTCTTAATCAAAAAAATGAGTTAGCCCGCCCGCTACTATGCGATTCTAGAGATGCTCCGAAGTGGAGATCTCAAATAAGGCAATTCGCTGCCCTCATCAATCGAACAGGAGCCTAAAATATTCCCAGTTCATCGCGCGCATCGTCAGTCATACACTCTGGTGACCACGGAGGCGTCATTGTTAATTGGATATTGCCTTCATCTACATCGTCGAGGCGTTCTAAAGCCATCTTCGCCTGCTGAATAATTTGTGGGCCAACAGGACAGGCAGGACTGGTCAATGTCATCGAAACATTGACTTTTGCACTATTCTCCTCAGATCGTTCGACTCCATATACCAATCCCAAATCAACAATATTAATATTCAGTTCCGGGTCAATCACCTGCTTCAACGCTTCCACCAACGCATCTTCACCGCCGACTCCTTTGAAGGCAGAATCTGGTGATTGTTTTTCCTTTTCATCCCGATTTTCTTCGGGTTGATTTTCATTATCATTTGACATGATTTTTTTCCTGGCACTAATATTGAGAGTGATAGCACAAAGACTAATTAGTCTGTTATTTTTTTGGAACGCGCAAAGATCTTACGACCTCGCACTTCAACTTCAAATGTCTGAATCGCTTTTGTGGCAGGCATACACAGGGCTTTCCCTGTACTTAAATCAAAGCGGGCACCATGACGGGGACAAACAATTTGGCCCTCTTCTATGCACCCGTTAGTTAACGGCTGACCGTCATGTGTACACACATCCTCGATTGCAAAATATTGATCATTCACCCGAATCAGTAAGACTGGAGTATCTTCCAGAAATACTTCGATTCGATCTACCAAGTCGAACTCGTCGACTGATGCGATTTCTTCAAAATCAGGTATCTGCATGGTAATTGTCTGCGGGTATTTGAAATTTACCGACCAAATCCTAATTTTTTGATAATTGCCTGATTGAGAGTCTCACGCACGACTTCAACTGGGATCCGGTCAAAAACCGTCTGAAAGAAACCTTCCACGATCATATGCATCGCCTCATACTCAGACATACCCCGTGACATACAGTAGAAAATTTGTTCTTCATCTACACGACCTGCTGTCGCACCATGTGTGCAGCGGACATCATCTGCTTCAATTTCCAATCCGGGAATCGCATCGACACGACAGGTAGGAGACAGCATCAAGGAATCATTACGCTGATATCCATTTGTTTGCTGCCCTTCTGGTTCTACAAGAATCATTCCCCTCCAAATGGCGCGACTGTGATCACGCAACACCTGTTTATATAACAGATCAGAGCGTGTCGCCGGTGCATTGTGGGCTTGCTGAGTATAGAAAGAATGAATCTGTTTATCTGTTGAGAATGTAACTCCATTCACCTCGGCTTCCGCACCACGACCATCGAGTACTACATCCTGATGAATGTGCGCCAATTTGGCACCAATCCCACCGACGGTCCACTGCAGGAATCCGTTATTCTCTACACGTCCTGCTTGATGAGCGATATGCCAGGCCTTCTGATTCCAGTTCTGCAACTGGACATACCGGAGTCGGGCTTCTTTGCCCAGAATTAATTCGACCGCACCAACATGCAAACCCAAATTTTCTGTCGTTGCGGAAACCGTTTCTTCCAGTAACGTGGCGGAAGCGCCATCTTCAAGAATAATCAACGTATGACTGAAATCCGCAGCTTTTTCTGCTTGTAATGTAATCAGACTATGCAGCGGTGCTTCAACAGAGACATTACGCGGAACATATAAAACCGTTCCACCAGTCCAGAAAGCTGCATGCCAGGCGGAAAATCGATCGGTCTCGCTATCGACTGCTTTCGTCATGAAATGTTTTTTGATCAGTTCACTGTGATCTCTGACAACCACGGCAAGATCACCAAAGATCACACCTTTTGCCGCCAGCTCTGCTGATAAATCATTCGAAGCCAATTGGCCATCAATGTGAGTAACATGCCCGGCAAACTCTGCCTGACCTTTGAGTATCGTTCCCGTATCATTTCCGTCTGCGGAATCTTGAGAGAGTTCAGAAGCGGCGTTTAATTGAAATCGATCGGGACGCATAGCACGCAGATCAACACGACGAAATTCTTCCGGGTCCAACTCAGATTCCAAAAGCTCACAATAGCTTTTAAAGGCATCTCGACGTGATTGAGTCACCCATTCGGGTTCATCTCGAGTTGATAAAAACGCTTCAAAAGCTGCTTCACCAAATCCAGCGGGGATTGCAGCAGAGGTATTAACTGACGGAGTACTCATTCGATTATCTATTATGCCTTCAGCATCTTATTTGTAAATTGATAAATGGAACTGTTCGAAGGCAGAATACCTTCACTTGCTTCGTTTTAATTTAAACAAATTTTTCAGTCATGCAGCAATTGGCTGCTTTAACCAATGGAACCTTCCATCTGTAACTCGATCAGTCGGTTCATCTCAACCGCGTATTCCATCGGCAGTTCTTTTACCAAAGGCTCGATAAAGCCCGTCACAATCATGGAAGAAGCTTCTGCCTCGCTTAACCCACGACTCATCAGATAAAACAACTGTTCTTCTCCAATTTTGGAAACGCTAGCTTCGTGTTCGATCGCAACATCGTTCTCATCGATCTCAATATAGGGATACGTATCGCTCCGACTTTCTGGATCTAGCAACAATGCATCGCAGACCACATTCGATTTGCAGCCGTGCGCTCCAGGATCGACTTTGACCAACCCACGATAACTCGTTCGACCCCCATCCTTTGAAATACTTTTGGAGATAATGCGGCTCGATGTGTTGGGAGCACAATGCACCATTTTGGCGCCCGCATCCTGATGCTGACCTTCACCGGCAAATGCAATGGAGAGAGTCTCACCACGAGCTCGTTCGCCCATCAGGAATATCGCGGGATACTTCATCGTCAGCTGAGATCCCAAGTTGCCATCCACCCACTCCATCAACGAATCTTCATAAGCTAATGCCCGCTTCGTGACGAGGTTGTAAACGTTGTTCGACCAGTTTTGAATCGTGGTATAACGGAACCGACCGCCTTTTTTCACGATGATCTCGACAACAGCAGAGTGCAGACTGTTAGAACTGTAAGTCGGAGCCGTACAACCTTCAACGTAATGGCAGGAAGCCCCTTCATCAACAATGACCAGAGTCCGTTCAAACTGACCCATATTTTCTGAGTTAATTCGGAAATAGGCCTGCAAAGGAAATTCAATATGCACACCGGGAGGCACATACACAAACGAGCCCCCTGACCAGACGGCTGAATTCAAGGCAGCATACTTGTTATCATCCGGGGGAATGATCTTTCCAAAATATTCTCTGAGCAGTTCTGGATGGTCTTTTAATGCAGAATCGGTATCTGTAAACAGCACGCCCTGTTTAGCAAGATCTTCCTGCAAGCTGCCGTAAACCACTTCGGATTCATACTGGGCTTTGACTCCCGCGAGAAATTTTTTCTCTGCTTCGGGAATCCCCAAGCGATCATAAGTTTTGCGAATATCATCAGGCACGTCTTCCCAACTTCGCTCCTGCCCTTCGGAAGCTCGGACGAAATAATGGATATCCTGATAATTGAGATCATTCAGATTACCGCCCCATTGAGGAGTTGGCTTTTGCTCGAAAATTTCGAACGACTTTAATCGAAAATCACGCATCCAGGCTGGCTCATTTTTCATTTCTGAAATTTGGGCAA
>NZ_CALEMX010000012.1 GCF_937910335.1 uncultured Gimesia sp.
GGCCTGCCGAAATTCAGATTTATTAACAAGGCTCGTGCATGTTTCGACTTCAGAAGTTTATGGCACTGCGCAACGCGTTCCCATTGATGAAGATCATCCTTTAGTTGGTCAGTCGCCTTATTCTGCCAGTAAAATTGGAGCTGACAAGATGGCAGAGAGTTTTTATCTCTCTTTTGAGTTACCAGTTGTCACTGCCAGGCCTTTTAACACATTTGGACCAAGGCAGACCGCTCGGGCAGTCATTCCGACAATCGCCAGTCAGTTACAGTCAGGTTGTACCGAGTTGAAATTAGGTGCTTTAACGCCAACTCGCGATTTTAATTATGCAACTGATACCGCAGCGGGGATGATTGCTTTGGCGTTATGTAAAGAGGCCGAAGGGGAAGTCGTCAATATTGGAAGTGGCGAAGAGTGGTCGATCGAAGAAACTGCAAGGCTGCTGATGGAAGTAAGTGGACGCGAAGTTCCCATTCGTTGCGACGAGGATCGTATTCGTCCTGAGAAAAGTGAAGTCAATCGACTTCTGGCTGATACGACGAAAATTCACCGGTTAACCGGTTGGAAAAGTCAGGTTTCATTTAAAGAGGGCTTGAGGAAGACCGCGGAGTGGATCGATAAAAACATTCAGCACTTTAACGCAGAGCGTTATACCATATAATCACGCATGACTAAGGAATTTTTTTTTCAAGGGATTGAAAGTAGATGATGCAACTGATTGTACGGGGCATAGCATTGGTAGAGAAACCTTTTGAAGTATCAGGAAGGTTATCGATTAAATGCTGAAACGATCCGTTTCACTGACGGCAATGCTGGTAGCCATCGCAATGCTGTTGGGGCGATTCACTGGATTGCTACGTGTTCTGGGACTTGCGCTGGTATTGGGCGTTTCGTATGCGAACGACCTGGCTATTTTAGTGATTTCTGTTCCCGATTTTTTGAATGCGATGTTAATTGGAGGAGCTTTGGCGGCAGTGTTAGTCCCTGAAATGCATCGGAGAAGTCAGGAAGTTTCTGAAGAAAATGCGAATCAACTGATTGTGCAAACGCTTGTTGTGGTAGGAGTCGTTTCGACTGTCATTGCCATCATCTTAGCTGTATATTCGTCTTGGTTTACTCAGTTATTAGCATCAGGATTTACATCTTTGCAAATTAGTGAAGCCAGTCGATTGATCATGATCGTTTTACTGGCATTTCCGATTAGTGCTGTGACTGCCGTTACGGCAGCGGCTTTACAAGGACATCACAAACCAAACGTTCCAGCGTATGGAAATTTGTTTTTTAACGTGATTCTACTTTGTGCTATTTTTTTCTGGGTGACACCTGAAAGTATCGAGGTTGTTGCCTGGGCAGTCGTTGTTGCCGTGTCATTTCGGTTGTTGACACAGCTGGTCAGCTGCTATGCTACAGGAGCATTTGTGGGCGGATTTCGATCATTAACTCGGTTTAATACTTTGAATCGGAAATTATTAGTAAAATATTTTCAAGCTCTGGCTGCGATCGGAGTTGTTGTCGCGTTTCCGGTTGTATCAAGGTCTTTTGCTTCAGCGTTTGAAGGGGGAATCAGTCTGTTTGAATATGCCCAAAAGTTGGTTGAATTACCACGTGGGTTATTTGGGGCAGTTCTGGCAATGGTGATTTTTCCGAGATTAAGCCGCGATTTTTCTGAAGGAAATATGAAGGAAGGAACTAACTTAATCAGTCAGTCGGCAGGATTAATATTATTAATCTCGATCCCTGCGACAGTCGCTATCTACGGTTGTGCTGAGCCTGTTGTTTCACTGCTTTTTGAACGTGGCAAATTTTCGGCAACGGATGCGGCTAATACTGCTCAGCTGTTACAAATTGCTATTCTTTCAATGCCGGCATTGATTCTTTCGATACTTACAATGAATGTGTTTTATGCGAAACACGAAACCATTATTCCGTTCAAACTGAGTCTGGTTTCGTTGCTCGTTCTAGTATTGCTTTCAATCATGTTAAGAAATTCGATGGGCGTATCGGGCGTGATGTTAGCGTTTGTCATTTCCAGCTGGTTTCACTTTATGAGTTTAACAATGGCATTACAGTTAAAACTAAAAGTCTCGGTCATTGAAGGAGTCAAGATTAAACATTTTGCTGCTTTAACCCTGCTGACTTTGCTGGGAATATTGTTTTCTGCGATGATGATCAGACTGGTTTCTGAGCCGATCCACTTAATTATATACTCTGTCTTATTAGGTCTATTCTGTTTTGGGTCCGTTTTATTGATCCTGAAGAATCACATACCGCGTTTCAACAGGAAGCTGTCTTTATAATGAAGTATTTATATATAACCGATTCACCTGATATCGCCAGGTACGTAGATCAATGTGGTGTCGATCGGATTTTTATTGACCTCGAATTGCTCGGCAAAGTCGAACGACAAGGGGGCAGGGATACGGTGATCTCTCATCATCAGGTGAAGAATATATCGAGAGTAAAAAGCGTAGTACAACATGCTGAAGTCATGGTGCGTTTGAATCCGCTCAATCCTGAGTCATCTAAAGAAATTGAAGCGGTGATAGATCAGGGGGCAGATTGTATAATGCTACCGATGTTTAAGTCCGTAGGGGATGTCGAGTGGTTTTGTGAACGTGTGAATCATCGTGCCAAGGTCGTTTTATTAGTTGAGACGGTTGAGGCAATGATGAATCTGTCCCAAATTGTCCGTGTTCCCGGCGTGACACAGATTCATATTGGTTTAAATGATTTGCATCTTGATTTAGATCTCAATTTCATGTTTGAACTGATGTCTAATGGTATGGTTGAGGAAATGGCTGATATATGTCGAAGTGTAAACATGCCTTTTGGTGTAGGTGGGATTTCGACAATGGATCAAGGGCTGGTGACAGGGAATCTGGTGTTAAGCGAGCATGCCAGGCTCGGTTCCGAGTGGGTCATTCTATCGCGTTCATTTCACCAACTTGCGACCAATTTAACAGAATTGAAATCCAAAATTAATCTACCGCTGGAACTTCAGAAGACCAACCATGTTTTTTCCAAGCTATTAAACAGGTCGAAATTCGAAATCGAACAGGACAAGCAGTTGCTTTATCAGACAATCAAAGACGTCTCAAGCAATCAGCGAACTGAAAGAAATGCTTCCTGATCAATATCTTTCGAAAGTTTGTGTCGCTTCTAAAATCACTACCATTCAAGGAATCGTTTCAAGATAAAAAGCATCATTCGACGGTCTTCTTTTTTCTCGCAATTTCAATTGCGATGCGGTAGAATATTGTGGATGAACCAGTCAATATTTTGAGACAGATGGCTTGCTACTCAAAGGATAAAGAACAATAAATGGATTCTGTATTAGTGACAGGTGGAGCCGGATTTCTAGGAAGCCACCTTTGTGATCGGCTGGTTGAGCAGGGAAAAAATGTGATCTGCCTGGATAATTTTTTCACAGGCAGCAAGCAAAATATCGCTCATTTGATAGGGCACCCTCGATTTGAATTAATGAGGCACGATATTGTGCATCCGATTCATCTGGAAGTGAATGAGATTTATAATCTGGCCTGTCCTGCTTCCCCTGTAGCCTATCAGTATAATCCGATCAAAACGATCAAAACATCAACAGTCGGTATGGTTAACCTGCTGGGGTTAGCGAAGCGCTGCCGTGCCAAAGTATTACACGCTTCTACTTCAGAAGTTTATGGTGATCCTGAAGTGCATCCTCAGGTTGAAGAATATTGGGGGCACGTCAATCCGATCGGTCCGCGAAGCTGTTATGACGAAGGCAAACGAATTGCCGAGTCTTTATGCATGAATTATCATCAGGCACATCAGGTCCCCATTCGCATTGTAAGAATCTTTAATACCTATGGTCCGCGCATGGACCCCAATGATGGGCGCGTGATCTCGAATTTTATCAATCAGGCATTGCGCGGGGAGCCGTTGACGATTTACGGTGAAGGCACACAGACGCGTTCCTTCTGTTTTGTTGATGACCTGATCGAAGGTTTTCTGAAAATGATGTCACAGGATGAGACTACGGGACCGGTCAACCTGGGAAATCCTGTTGAAAACAGTATGCTGGAATTGGCGGAAGCAGTTCTGCAGGAAGTCAAATCTAAATCAAAGTTGGAGTATTGTGATCTTCCCACGGATGATCCTAAGCAGCGCTGTCCTGATATCACGAAAGCACGGTCTATTCTGAACTGGGAACCCAAGGTTTCTTTGCAAGAAGGGCTGGCTAAGACGGTTGCTTATTACCAGGACCTTATGAAGCAGGAAACATCATGAGCCATATTTTGGTGACAGGTGCTGCGGGTTTTGTCGGGTTTCATGTGACCTCTCGGTTGTTGTCTGAAGGGCATCAGGTAACGGGTGTTGACAATCTCAATAGTCATTATGAAGTACAGTTAAAACGAGACCGTCTTGGGCAATTGCAGCATGAATCTTTATTTCAGTTTCATGAGACAGATATCACTGATGTCGAATCGATGTCACGACTTTTCAACCAGTCTTCATTTGAAAAAGTAGTACATTTGGCTGCAGAAGTGGGTGTGCGCAATTCATTGCAGAAACCATTGGAGTATGTGCAAAGTAATGTTCTGGGTTTTGTCAATATCCTGGAGCAAAGCCGAATCAACAAGATTGCTCATGTTGTCTACGCCTCATCGAGTTCTGTCTATGGAGCGAATCGCAAAATCCCCTATTCCACCGGAGATCGCGTAGATCACCCGATTAGTCTCTATGCAGCGACTAAACGGGCGGATGAATTAATTGCTCACAGTTATAGTCATCTGTACGATTTACCAACCACGGGGCTGCGTTTTTTTACCGTTTATGGTCCGTGGGGACGACCTGATATGGCTGTGTTTCTCTTTACCAGGGCGATCCTGGAAGGGACGCCTATCAAAGTGTTTAATCATGGTAATTTAAAGCGCGATTTTACTTACGTCGATGATATTGTAGCCGGAGTTCTGGGCGTGCTGGATGATATACCCTGTCGGCTCGACATGGCATCGGTTGAAAGTACAGGAAGCGAAGAGAATCCCATAGAAGCTCCGTACCGGCTTTTTAATATTGGAAACCATCAACCGGTCGGTATTTCTCAACTGATTGATGTGATAGAGCAACGGCTTGGCAAGCCTGCGATCCGTGAAAACTATCCCATGCAACCCGGTGATGTGATGGAAACTTATGCAGACATCTCTGAACTGCAGCAGGCGATTCATTTTTCACCTTCCACTTCGATCGAACAAGGTATTGATCGATTTGTGGAATGGTATCTTGCTTACTATGACAATTCGGATCAGTTGTAGCGGTGTGGCTGATGAGGTTCTGTGTAGAATCCACTCGGCAACTAATCTAGATTTGCGATGATTTCGGGTATGAGACGTGCCAGTTTCTGTCCGCCGTCTGCTGCGATTTTCAAGATATTGCTGATATCGACCGGTTCCAGTGCATCGGGTAAACAGATATCCGTTACGACTGACAGCCCCAGCACTTTCATCGAAGCATGGTTGGCAACAATGCATTCTGGTACGGTCGACATGCCTACACAGTCGGCACCCATCTGTCTGAGCATGCGGTATTCTGCCCGGGTTTCGAGGTTCGGTCCGGTGACTGCTACAAAGACGCCTGTCTGTGTTCGAATCTGAAGTGCCAACGCTTTTTGCTCTGCCAGATTGATCAAACCTCGGTCATACGGGGCACTCATATCGGGAAATCGAAGTCCCAGCCGATCATCGTTAATCCCTCTTAGGGGATTGTCGCCCATTAAGTTGATCTGGTCTTCAATGATCATGATGTCAGCCAGTTGATATTGTGGATTCATTCCCCCTGCCGCATTCGTAATGATCAGTATTTCAACTCCCAGTGCCTTCATTACTCTCACAGGGAAAGTGACTTCTTTCATTGAGTAGCCTTCATAGAAATGAAAGCGGCCTTCCATTGCAACCAGGGGAGTCTCATTGAGAGTTCCAAAAACCAGCTTCCCGGCGTGCGACTCAACTGTCGAGTGTGGGAAGTGTGGAATATCTTCGTAAGCGATTGAAGCTTGTTGTTGGATCTGTTGGCTGAAGTCACCCAGACCCGTCCCTAAAATCAAACCGATTTTAGGAGTCTGCTGAATATGGGGTTTCAGAAAATCAATAGCATCGTTAATTTTTTCGACCAGTGCCTGCATGCGAGATTGTTTTTCTATTGTAGAAATCAGGATGCTGATTGAAAGTACAAATGCTTCGCCTGAATTCGGGCTGATTGGAGCATTACTGAGCTATTGAAATTGAATCATAGATCCGAGGTAGCAACGTTTGTTAGAAAACGTTCAGATGGTTGAATGGAGAGCTTGTGAGATGAATCTGACGGGAATGATCTAAAGTGAGCGGCTCGCAGTTCGGACGATGATTTATTTAAAAATCATCGTCGTCATCAAACCCTTCATCATCAAAGTCGTCATCTTCTTCATCACCAAAAACTTCATCATCCTCTTCTTCTTCTTCCTCTTCATCTTCGAACTCATCATCGTCGTCGAAGTCATCGTCATCGTCGAGTTCATCATTGTCGAGGTCTTCCAGTTGATCGAAGCCAATGTTTTCTTCATCGTCGTCTAATGACATGAAAACGGTGAAAGGGGCATCGGTAAAGGGCTCAAGATTTTCAGGGGGTTCGGTAGTAATGGAATCGGCTAATAACACAGTAAGGTCCTCGTATATTATTTGTGCAATTTCCCAAATTTCTAAACGATTTTAAATAAACTCTAAAACCTGAAGTTCATGTTCAATCGTGGGATTACATTCACAATCAGGGAGAACTTTTCCCGCTTTCGTACGGAAAAATATAGTTCATAATCTTTCCATTATTATATTTATTTTGCTTTGTCAAGTGCGAAAATTTTGAACTGGAAATATATAGAAATATTTCTGCTTTCGTAGCGGAATTC
>NZ_CALEMX010000013.1 GCF_937910335.1 uncultured Gimesia sp.
CGCCCGCTGGTCTAGGAGTCCGCGAAGGACTTATTGCATTCATTCTGGCTGGTTCCCCGGCAATTGGGCCGGTCAATGCCTTCGTTGCCGCGTTATTAATCCGAATCGTTTCATTTATTAGTGAAATTCTGGCAGCTTTTGTTTTATACTACAGTTACAGCAATCGTGTTCAAATTAATCACAATTCGACACAAAAAGATTCTGAAACACTCTGAAAAGTTGTTTTTATCTGTCGAGAGAAAGGGTTCTATTGTGCTCTCTATCATGATCCCGGTTTTGAATGAAACCGAAAGTTTGCCGCAATTGTATCAGGAAATCTGTGACACGAGCCAGGAGTATAATATCGATCTTGAAATGATCTTTATTGATGATGGCTCGACGGACACTTCCTGGGAAACCATCTCCCAATTGGCTGCCAGGGATGAGCGCGTTTCGGGGATACGTTTCCGCAGGAACTTCGCGAAGGCAGCAGCGTTGACGGCTGGTATGCGGGCGGCGCGTGGATCTTTGATCATGATGATGGATGCAGATCTGCAGGATGATCCCAAAGAGATTCCCCAATTTTTAGAAAAACTGAATGAAGGTTATGATGTCGTTAATGGCTGGAAAGAACGCCGGCTAGATCCCTGGCATAAAGTGTATCCCAGTAAAGTGTTTAACTGGATGGTCGGTAAACTGACGGGGCTCCATCTACATGATCATAACTGTGGGTTGAAAATATTTCGGAAAGAAGTCGCCGCCGAAATTCGCATCTATGGGGAATTGCATCGTTTCATTCCCGTACTCGCTGATGCGCGTGGCTTTAAAGTGACAGAAATTCCCATCCATCATCGAGAACGTCAGCACGGTCATTCCAAGTATGGAGTGAGACGATTTCTGCGAGGTTTTCTTGACCTGTTAACCGTGCGGTTTTTAACCGGTTACGGGCAGCGTCCTCAACATATGTTGGGAGCCGTTGGTATCTGCTGTCTCTTTCTGGGTCTATTGGGTCTCGGGTATCTGGGGATTATTTGGACCCTCACCAATCTCTTTGGAGTGGGACTGGGGCCGATAGGCAATCGACCGTTGCTGGCCTATTCAGTGGCCATGACAATTCTGGGCGGGCAGGCAATCAGCCTCGGTTTACTGGCGGAACTCATTGTCGCCTATACCGGCCGTCATCAGGATTCTTATAGCATCTCCGAAAGGACAGGTAACGCTGCAGAGAACGAGCAGGAATTGATTGTTTAAACTGATGCAGCATGCCTTACTCTCATTTCGTCATTCTCTTATCTTCTGAATCTGTAGTTTTGTCTGAAAGTACAATGTGAGATGAAAATTACTTTTCTCGGAGCTGCCGGCGAGGTAACTGGCAGTCAACATTTGATCGAAACAGACTCGCGACGAATTTTACTGGACTGCGGTTTGTTTCAGGGACATCGTGAGGAATCGTATTTAAAAAACAGCCGGTTTGCTTATCCGCCGGAATCTCTGGACGCTGTCCTTTTATCACACGGGCATATGGATCATTGCGGCAACATACCACAGCTTTACAGGAAAGGTTTTCGTGGACCTATTTTTTGTACTTCTGCAACAGCAGACATCGCTGAAATCATGTTGAAGGATAGTGCCCATATACAGGCAGAAGATGCCCGATATATGGCAAAAAAATTAGAAAAAAAACATCCGCCCATTGAACCGCTCTATTCACAAGATGATGTGATTGAAGTTGCCAAACAATTTGAACGTCTGGAATATCACGAGTGGCACGAATTGGGCGATGATCTCAAGGTGCGATTTTTGGACGCTGGTCACATTCTGGGTTCTGCCATTATCGAATTGAAAATCAAAGATCAGCGGGAATGGAGGCATCTGGTCTTTACCGGCGATTTAGGTCGACGAGATTTACCGCTACTCAGAGATCCGGAAACGATTGAAGGCTGTGAGATATTAATTTCAGAAAGCACCTATGGGAATCGAGTGCATGAAAAGGCTTCAGACCTGAAAGAGGAATTGTTTCAGATTATTGATGAAGCATATCGTGTTGAGGGGCGTGTGATCATTCCAGCATTCAGTTTAGGCAGGACACAGCAGATCATTTATTATTTGAATGATCTATATAATGAAAAGCGTTTGCCCCAGATTCCCATCTTTGTTGACAGCCCACTCTCAACGAAACTGGTTTCTGTTTTCCGGCATCATATTCATGAAATGGACAACGAAGTTCAGGCTGTGATCGAATCGGATCGAGATCTGTTTGGATTTTCATTACTTGATTATGTCTCTACGCGCGAAGAAAGTATCGCGCTCAATAAAAGAAAAGGGACCTTTGTTGTAATAGCTGGGAGTGGTATGTGTGAAAATGGTCGCGTACGCCATCATTTGAAAAATGGAATTGAAAAAATAGAAAATACTGTTGTACTCATGGGTTATCAAGCTGCTCACACGCTCGGACGTCGATTAGTAAATCGCGTACCCAAAGTAAAAATATTTGATCGATATTATCAGGTAAAAGCGAAAGTAGTTCAGCTCAGCGGATTGTCCGGTCATGCAGATGTTGTTGACTTTAAATGGTGGTATGAAGAATCGGCAAAACGTGGAAACATTGGCCAGGTATTTTTAGTGCATGGCGAGCCCGAATCTGCGACGGCTCTCTCCGAACTGATTCGCGATCAGTGTGATCTGGAGCCCATAATCCCTCAGTATCAGCAATCATTCGAAGTTTAATCCTGAGATGAAACAAGCAATCAAACATCCTGATAAAAGTCTGCCGGCATTGGGAATTCGACAACCCTGGGCGGAGCTGATTCTGCGTGGAATCAAAACAATCGAACTCCGCTCCAGCCAGACCCGGATTCGTGGTCCTATCTATATTTATGCTTCCAAAAAACTGGCAAAAACACCGCATGCTGAGAAAGCAGCCGAGAAAGCGGGGCTCAATGTTGAAGAACTGCCCAGAGGCGTATTAATTGGGACAGTGGAAATCGTTGACTCGTTTCCCGTCAATCAAAAACATGCTGTTGCTGCGGGAGTTCCCGCTCAGATTCTAAAAGGTAAATTCGGCTGGAAACTGACGAATCCTCAACGCTTGCAGGCACTGATCATCCCCGACTATCTGCCGTATGGTGTCTGGTTTTATCCCTTTTTGCGCAAAAAGACCGGCGTTCGAAAGAAGTAGTTGCTCTAGAAGATGACATCGATCAGACTTTTGTCGCTGCCACCATTTCGCCAGCATAATCGCCGATGGATTTGATAATGGAGTCATGACTTTGATTGGGATCAGAAAACGCAGCAAATTGTTTCACGATAGCCGAACCAATAATAAACCCGTCCGCTTTGCCTCGTAGGGTATCAACATGTTTTGGTTGACTGATGCCAAAACCAACGGCCAGAGGCAGGTCTGTCAGTTTACGCAGTGATTCCAGATGTGTTGTTAATTCTGGTGGAAGCTCATCACGAACACCGGTGATACCTGCGACCGAGATGCAATAGATAAACCCACTGGCGGCTTGCATAATGCGCTTCGTACGATCTTCCGGGGTCAGCGGTGAAACGAGTTGGACCAGATCCAGGTTTGTTGTCTTTGTTTTTTCCGCAAAATCCTGTGCTTCATCACCGGGTAAGTCAGGCACAATCAGTCCGGAGAACCCGGCAGTTTGGGCTTCCTGCAAAAATTTATCTGCCCCATAGCGATAAATAATTGCATAAGAGACCATGCCCACCAAGGGAGGTATAGTAATGGATTGATCTAAAGACAGAGCTTTCAAAGCTTCGAACAGACTATGTACCTGAAATCCGTTATTCAAAGCGCGTGTGTAAGATTCTTGGATGACGGGGCCATCTGCAATAGGGTCACTATAAGGAAAACCGACTTCAATCAGATCAACGCCTCGGCTTGCCAGCTCTCTTAAAACAGCGACTGTGGTATTGAGGTCAGGGTCACCAGCAGTGATAAAAGGCATGAATGCCATTCGGTTTTCTGAGGCCACTTGTTGAAATTTTTCAGAAATGGATGTTGTCACGATTTGATACAATACTTTTACAGGAAGAGAAGAAACGTTTAATAGACGATGTGGATGAATATCAAGGAACTAAATTTCCTGGCCTAACAGACGAGCGACTTCATTCACGTCCTTATCGCCACGACCGGACAGGCAGACGACGATGGTCTCATCAGGACTGGACTCACGCGCCACTTTGAGGGCGTGAGCGATCGCATGTGATGATTCAATAGCTGGAATAATTCCTTCCAATTTAGCCATCACCTGGAAACCTTCCAACGCTTCGTCGTCGGTAATCGCTGCATAATTTACACGACCTGAATCTTTCCAGTAACTATGCTCCGGACCGACTCCCGGGTAGTCCAAACCTGCAGAAATCGAATGCACGTCGGAAGTTTGCCCATCGTCATCCTGTAAAACATAACCAAAGCTACCATGCAGAACCCCTTTGGCACCATAGCTGAGTGTACTGGCATGCTCGCCGGGCTCAGGTCCTCTTCCGCCGGCTTCCACGCCCGTCAGTTTCACTGATTCATCATCAATAAACGGGTAAAACATTCCGGCGGAATTAGAACCCCCTCCAACACAGGCGATTACCTGATCCGGTAGCTTTCCCGTTTGTTCCAGGCATTGTATACGTGTTTCAGCGCCGATGACTGATTGAAAATCGCGGACCATCATGGGAAAGGGGTGTGGCCCGATCACAGAGCCGATGATGTAGTGAGTCGTTTCCACACTCGACATCCAATCACGCATGGCTTCATTGACGGCGTCCCGTAACGTGCGAGAACCGCTGGTCACACTCCTCACTTCGGCACCCATCATTTTCATGTTGAATACATTCAGTTTTTGACGACGAATGTCCTCCTCGCCCATATAGACAATGCATTCGAGACCGAAGCGGGCACAAGCGACTGCAGAGGCAACACCATGCTGGCCGGCCCCTGTTTCCGCGATGATACGTTTTTTCCCCATTCGAATCGCTAATAATGCTTGACCGATGGTATTATTGATTTTGTGAGCGCCCGTGTGGTTGAGGTCTTCTCGTTTAAAGTAGATTTTGCCTCCGCCACAATGCTCAGTCAGCCGTTCCGCAAAATAAAGCGGGTTAGGGCGTCCAACATAGTGCTTTAACAGATCATCCAGCTCGGCTTGGAAAGTGGGATCCTGTTTCGCTTTCTTATATTCCTCGGTCAATTCCTCCAGGGCGTGCATTAGCGTTTCAGGAACAAATCGCCTACCAAATTCGCCAAATCGACCGGCAGAATCAGGCACGTTAGATAAACTCGTTGTCATAATGGGCTCAAATATTGTCACTGTAAATTAAAATAGATTTTGCTCTGACCATTATTGAATTCCCGGTGCCGATGGTCAATGCCCGTCAAACGGACCGTTGAGATTCAGGAAAGGTTCGACTTAGATTTCAGTAATTCGGGGTTGTAATGAGTTGCTATATGTACTTTGGTATCATGCTTTTGGGTCGTTTTAGACACATTATTGGAACTGTCCAGTCAAAATGTAGTTGGAATTTCCCAAAAATCTGATAAAATGCGGGGTGCGAATTGTGAAGCGATTTGTTTTGCAAGAAGTTTAAGAGGGAGAATGAATTATGAAAACGTCAGATCAAAAATTGGCCGAAGCCATCAATCAAGAATCAGTTCACATTGATGAATTGGAGCGGTATTGCCTCATAGAGAGCAAACCCCGCGGTTATCAGAATTTGGATGATAGCGATATTATCATCCCTTCTTTCGGAAGCGCTCTTCGCGCTGCCCGTCGGGAATTAACCGATTTCGACTCTCCCGTGAGCTAAATGTTTGACATAGAAAAAGTCATCCTCATGGAGCAACCGGAAAGATTTGCGCTGTAATGAAGTAGCGCTCGCCTTCTCGCTCAACAACGAGCTCTGGTGCCCATTGCAGAATTTCTTCTTGTTCGTCTAACCTGAATGAATCGAGTTTTCGATAGCTGAACCGATTTGGTAAGGGCTGTTTCAGGACTCCTTCTTTCACAAGATGTTCGAATCTGGCAGGAAAAATGTAACTGGTAAATCCATAAGTAAGTCGATAGCGCAGCACTTCAGCCCAGTTGACGTACACATAAGTAAT
Organism: uncultured Gimesia sp.; assembly: GCF_937910335.1. Lineage (GTDB taxonomy): Bacteria > Planctomycetota > Planctomycetia > Planctomycetales > Planctomycetaceae > Gimesia. Next base: position 6,089 of record NZ_CALEMX010000013.1, read on the forward strand.
ATGCTCGGCTTTGAGTTTTTCTTTGATTTCGCTTGCCGATTTTATAGAGAGCAATTCGTCGGGAGCATTCGGCTCTGATTGCGCCGTCCATTGCTTGAAGATTGAATGGTCAAAGACCGTATTATAAATTACGGGGAACTCAGCATAGAATAGTTCTGCATCACCGACAGAGAGTACGACCTGTTTCGGTCCTAGTTTCATTTGATTCAACTGCATAATTTCCGGCCCGGTCATTTTGAGCGCAAACTTGCGGGCATAATTGAGATCACTGAGATAAGCGTTGTAACCACTCAGGCCACTCGTGGCGATGCCGAGATTAAATAGAAACGCAAAAAGAATAGCAATCGACAGACTGATTTTCCAGGTCCGTTGCGTGCTCCAGGTAGCTCCAATGCCTGCCAGTACAGAAACTACGGGAATCATCGGAACCCAGAAACGATCGATGCGGTGAGTCAGAACCCACCAGGTGAAGAACAGGAATCCGACATAGATCCATAGCCATTTTGTCAAACGGCGATGTTTCCGATTCAGAAACGCCAGCGGAGCGAGACTAAACAAGAGCGGGCTCAACCAGTCACTTTTTAATGTGACATCAATCAGATTATTTACCAGCGCACTCAAATGAAGTGGTTTCATTCCATGACCATTCTTCCATTTGAGGTTCAGCTGTTCGTTTAAATCGACGCCTCCAAAAACGGAGTAGAGCAGCGGGTAGACCGGGTTGCCCGTCTCCAGAATGTTTTTTAACAACCAAGGTCCAATAGTGACCAGTATTCCGATCGAAAAGAGGGCGACCAGCTTGAGAGTGACCGACATTCGTAATTGCTTATCCTCTTTCAGCAGATACCAACTGAAGCCTGATAACGCGAGACCTAAGGGAATCACGACCGACAGGACTCCTGGATATTTGCAAGCCATAGCAGAGCCGGATAGCAAACCGGTTAGAAAGGCATAGGCCCAAAGCGAAGGTTTGAGATTTTCTGATGCGGGCAGGGAGTCAGGCTCTTTTTGCGTAACTGACTTATCAGGAGTCAATTTTTTTAACACCTGAATTGTGAAAATCAAACCCATCAAACTAGCCATCAGATAAAAAGAAAGAGCACCTTCGGTATAAGCAATGATCGAAATACGGTAGATCCAAGGCGTGGTCAAAAAAAACGTCAACGCCAACCAGCCCGCATTCGAACCAAACCAGCGCCGCACCGTCGCAAATACACCAAGACCTGCAAACAAAGAAAAGCTCATCAGAACCAGTTTTCCGGCCTGCGCGCCTAAATACCAGTCGGCTTTTAATGTCATTGCCAATAGTGTTAACATCTCAGTCAGAAAGGGAAAACTGGTATAAATATTATGTGGTAAAAAGCCAATAAAACCTTGCTGGTAATATTCTTTCGGGCCACCGAAGTGATATTCCAGTACGTCAAAATCAGTAGAAGGTAACATGGATCCTAAGAACATGCTGAGTACAAAAGGGGTAATCAACAAAAGACAGACGCCTCGAAACAGCATTTCGTGTGTGATGGCGTCTGGCAGAGAAAATTTGAAGGGCAAGGCAGCGCCGGTTTTTATTTTGGATTCCCGACATGCGGAAAAATACCCTGTCAACGCCAACAAAACCAGTACCAGATAACAGAGCCCCTGCGATAAAATTCCAAGTAAGCCTCCGCCTAAGGTAAGCAGTGAAACGACAGAAATTCCCACACCAAAAGCGAATACAGTCCGCTCAGCTGTAAAAGGGGCTAACGGAATTTTGATCAGCCTTGTGATAATCTGACCTAGACCGCAGGCCCCCGCAAGGATGACAAGCGCAATCCCGATCAACGGAAAACGTTGTGGGAAGTAGGCCCAGCCTGATGGGGACGGGTTCTCCACAGGTAGCGGATCAACCAAATCCAGTAATAGAAAGGGGAGATGTGTCAGCACATCCCAACGGCTTGTAGCGGGATTACTGTTAGGAAGTGTGAAACTGATGAAGGCGACAAAAAACAACAACAACCAGATCAGGGCGCCGCGCATGAAAATGGGGCGATCATCTAGATCGAGCGTTGTAGGTTTCAGTGTCGCTGTCTTAGTCATCAGAAACAGTCTAAACAGTATGAGGGTTGATTATCGATTTGTTAAGAATGGTTCAAGTGCGTTGTTTCCAGTCAAATCCGAGATCCAGTGAGACAGCCGAATGGGTGAGCGCCCCGATACTGATTCGTTCCACGCCCGTTTCTGCAATACTGCGCACGCTTTCCAAATTGATGCCTCCCGATGCTTCCAGTAATGTGGTCGGCGATTGTTCATTTCTTAGTTGGATTGCCTGTTTCAAAGTTTCCGGCTTCATGTTGTCCAGGAGAACAATCTCGGGCTCTGCCTGCATCGCATCGGTCAGTTGATCGAGTGTGTCAACTTCAACTTCAATCCCTTTTTTCCCATTAACGGAATCTCGTGCCTGTCTAATCGCGTCTGCGATCGTGGAGTCTGAATTTCGTGCTGCCCATGCAGCCAGATGGTTGTCTTTAATTAAAATACCATCATAAAGCCCAATGCGATGATTGGTGCCTCCGCCGGCTGTGACCGCATATTTTTCGAGGATGCGCCAGCCCGGAAGTGTTTTACGAGTATCGAGAATTGTAGCGCTGGTTCCCTGGATTGCCTGCACATATTTTGCTGTGAGGGAAGCAACTCCACATAAGTGTGTCATGAAGTTCAGAATCGTCCGCTCACCAATCAGAATTGACGCCAAGGGGCCGGAACAGGTTGAAATAATTGAACCCGGTTCCAATGTATCGCCGTCAGACAAATGCTGAGTACATTTCACTTCCGAATTCAATTCAGAAAAAACGAGCGAGGCAAGTGGCAAACCAGCCAGAATTCCTGTTTCTCGTGAGACGATTTGGATCTCTCCCTGGTCGCCCTCATTAATCAAAGCCTGGCAAGTGAGATCACCAGTCTGATTCAGGTCTTCCTCCAGACTGAGTTTGATCAGGTTTTTTGCTGCCGCTATCTGGATTTCGGTAAAGGCTATGGTCACTGTGAATTCTCTGGCTTTCCTGGAAACGATACCTTTGTCGGTAAGCGATTGATCAGGTTAAAATTGAAACATATTGTTGGAATCAAATAAATAGTATAAAAGAGCAAACATAGAATATCATAGTCGTCTGTAGTATTACATGTAATCGGGAGAAAACCATGATTGTGGGGGTGCCGCGTGAAATCAAGCAGGATGAGTACCGGGTTGCTTTAATACCCGTGGGAGCAGAGGAACTGACGGCTGCAGGGCATACCGTCCTTGTGGAACGCGGTGCCGGCCTGGGCAGTGGAATACCCGACGAACTTTATGTGGAAAATGGAGCCGAAATTGTAGAATCGGCAGAAGAACTGTTTTCTCGTTCAGAGTTGGTGATTAAAGTCAAAGAGCCAAAACCGGTAGAATGGGCCTTACTCAAACCGGGCCAAATGCTGTTTACCTATTTTCACTTTGCCGCGGACGAAGTCTTAACACGCGGTTTTCTGGAAACGGGCGCGACAGCAGTTGCTTACGAAACTCTGGAAGGAAGCGGTGGGCAACTACCATTATTGACCCCCATGAGTGAGGTTGCCGGGCGCATGAGTATTCAGGAGGGTGCCAAATACCTTGAACGACCTCAGCTGGGGCGTGGAATTCTACTGGGAGGTGTTCCCGGCGTGCCACCCGCTCATATTGTGATACTCGGTGGTGGAGTTGTGGGAAAAAATGCAGCTCAGATAGCAGCTGGCTTTCAGGCTGATGTCGTGATACTTGATATCAATGTGGATCGCCTGAGATATCTTGAAGATATCATGCCCGCCAATGTGAATACGTTATATAGTGACCGCCATAATATTCGTGCAGAACTCGAACTGGCTGATCTGGTGATTGGTGCCGTACTGATTCCCGGAGCCCGAGCCCCTGTATTAGTACCTGAATCGTCACTGAAAATGATGAAACCGGGAGCCGTGCTCATTGATGTCGCCGTCGATCAGGGTGGCTGCATTGAAACGTCACGGCCTACAACGCACTCTGATCCCACGTTTGTCGTAGAAGGAGTCGTGCATTACTGCGTTGCCAATATGCCGGGCGCAGTAGGTCGTACAAGCACTTATGCTTTATGTAATGTGACTTTGCCTTATGCATTGAAACTGGCCAATCTGGGGTTAAATGCAGCCTGTTCGCAAGATCATGGATTACTAACGGCGGTCAACATTCATCAAGGGCAGATCACCAATCACGCTGTTGCAAAAACGTTCGGACTCGAATGGAAAGAGTTTCTCACCTTATAAAGAAAGAGGTGAGAAACTGGTTCTCACCTCTTTGAATCACAGATTGATTTAAACTAACTCAGATTGATTAAATCAGCGGTCCAGACCAATCGGCAAACTGGTTGTCAAATTCTTCGTCAATCATTTCACGATCGACGGCTTCTTCCAGTTCGAAATCATGGGCAAAGTCAAATCGAGATGATGTTTCATCAATCCTGATTTTTCCGAACTCATCAAACGGAATTTGTTCAGTTTCATAAGAATTATCAAGCAAGGATCCAACCAGTTGATCCAGATCAGTTGGTGCTTTGGTGCTTATGACCGAGTTACGGAACTGGAATGAAGGAGCTAAATTCCATTCTGACTGTTGTTCAGATACGACAGTTGGTTCCTGAGTTACAGATGGAACGACTGTTTGCAGAGGTTGAGCTGCCTGCGATGAAATCGCAGTTGTACTATATGATTTTTTAGCGGATCGAGTTGTCTCTGTCGTTTTACTGACAGGGATCACAGCAGCAGCCATTAGTGGAGCACCGATGGGAACAATGGCCGCTCCGGCAGCATTGGCATAGGCGGCTTGCAGAATTTGAACATCTAATGTCGAGATCATTTTCCGTGTGGACGGATCAAGTTCATGCCCCATGAGATCATTGGGATAGAAATTCTCATCAATGTGTAGACCATCATTTGTCAATGGAGCCATAAAGTCCCAACTGACAAACTGTACCTGACCGGAGTTATTGGTTTCCACATGATCAGAGAAGGCAGAGTAGCCCGTGTTAAATCCGGCAGCATGGCCGATTTCATGTAAGAGCACGGTGTAGAGGTCGTAGTGTCCTTCTGCGGCAGAACCCGCGATGGCTTGACCATTACTGTCAAAGGAAAGCCCTTCGATGGAAGAGTACCAACCAAGGCCCGCTGCATCGTCATCAATATAGACGCGACCTTTAACCGGAACACCGTTTTCATCGAGTTCCAGAATTTGTCCTTCACCAAGCTGTTGACCACCGAGATCTGTCACTACAACCTGAACCGCCAGATCTTCGTTGCCAGTCGCTGTTTTCCATTCGTCAACAGCCGAGTCAATCAGTTCATTTAAGGAGTTGTCGCCTTCTGTTGTAATTGAAGAACCATACCATTCTTTCGGGAAGTTAGGAGGGAAGGCCACATTCTGACCGCTTGCTCTATTATTATCGTAGTTTGCTGCAAAGTAAGTCAGATCTCTAAAGTTGATTTCCCCACTCTTGTCAAAGTCCAGAGACCAGGCAATTCCAGATGTAGAATCGATGACAGACGTTCCATAATAGGATGCAAAAGTTATCAAATCCCTGAAGTTAATAACTCCATTGTCGTCCAGATCGAAAGGAACCGCCCATAATTCTGTAGTCGGTGATTGAGCTACCGAAGCAGTGACGTCCCCAAAGTCGGAAATATCAAGTTGAGCATTGACGACTTGAATTTCCAGGTTATGTGGGCCTAAGAAACCTGATGTTTTATCAATAGAGACGCCATCATCACTTAATGATTCAAACTTCACACGTCCGAGAAGAACCTGATTTCCGGATCCCAGTATGCCTTGATTGTTTTGGCCACTAATGCCTGAAACGGTTCCATTCAGATCGTTAATCGAAGAGGAGTTAGAATTTCCAAAGGCCGAACCAAACTCTACAGCAGTGGCAGTAAAGAAGTCAGTGTTGTAAGTCAGGTCAAACGTTCCACCACTGATCCCTGATCCATCAGTTGTTGTTCCCCAGACTTCAATCCAGAAACTATCCCATTCATCAATCCACTGTTCACTTTGAGGAACAGAACCAGTTTCACCGTTGGCGTCCGTTGATGTAGGGGTTGAAACAAGTGAAGTACTAATGATTGTTTTTGCAGAGGCTGTACCCGTCAGCGGTGCGCCGCCAGGATCAAGGATTGTTCCAGTGGCGACAGTCGAGGGGAAGAATTCCAGGATCTGCAAGCCATTAAAGGTGTCAGCTACAAATGCCAGTGTGCCTGCCAGTGTGCCTGACTGCGGTAAGATGACATGCAAACTGCGGGCACTTCCTGGCGTGTCAAACGTATCAGCTAATATTGGCAGATTGGGATTCGTGATATCGATCACCTGTAGACCCGCAGCAGAATCTGCGACGTAAGCAAAATTACCTACAACGCGGACACCAGTGGCGATACCGGGGGTGGGCAATGTTCCTTTGATGGAACCTGGTGATGAAGTTGCGAATGGATCGCTGATGTCAATAATATGGAAACCACCTTCCCGATTGACGACATAAGCGAAGTCGCCGACCACATCCAAGCCAATGGCAGCTCCAGAAGTAGGGAGGTTAACCGTAGCGTGTTGTGTCATGTTTCCATCGGGAAGATCTGGATCGCTGACATTGATAATTTGCAGACCATTATTTCCATCCGTGAGATAAGCAATCGTGACACCATTTTTTTCGACCACTCGCACACCACCGGCAAATCCACCTGGAGTATCTACGCCAAAGCTTCCACGCGTAAAAGGGTTCTCAGGATCTGTTACATCAAAAATTTGGAGTCCACCGCCGTTACCGCTGTCGTCGGCAACATAAGCCAGAGTGCCAAGTACTTGTATTCCACGTGCCCGGGCCGGAGTTGAAATACTACCAACAAAGGTTGGATTGGATGGATCTGACACATCCAGAATCTGCAGACCCGCTTCACCAACGGCCAGATAAGCCAGGGTTCCTACAACATCAATACCCTGAGCGATCCCCTCGTTATTAAAGTCGTATGATCCCACATTAAACGGGTTTGATGGGTCAGCAACATTAAAGACTTGCAATCCACCATCGCGATCTGCGACATAAGCAAAATCTCCGACAACATCAACGGCAAGAGCCGCGTCTGAAGAAGCAGAGCTACTACGAGATGCAATACTGGTGAGGAAGACATCTCGTCCATTGGGATCGAGGGTTTCCAGAATGACTTCAAAAGTTTCAGGGCCTTCTGTAATACCATCTTCGAATACCGAAACAAAAACAGTTTGCTGAGTGACGCCGGGATCAAACGTCAATGTCAGTGGTGATGGGTCAAAAAGGTTGTTAAGCAAGAAGTCATCCGAAGAAGTAGCAGTGCCATCAATTGTTGAAGCTTCAACTGTAATGGGAACATCAACCGGATTAGAAAGTTCAACCAGGAATTGGAACGGGCCGTTATCTTCGGTGTCAATCACCGGCGTAATAGTAAACGTCGCAGAATCGTCATTGATAATGACACCTTCAGCAGGATTACTCGCATCGTTCACTAAAGACACACCAGGAGTGTCACTCATAAGGTTATCCAGAATCACGTTGAAGATCTCATCATCCTCAACGATATTATCGTCGTTGACAGTAACAGTGAATTGCTGGGTCAATGGACCTGTGGGGTCAAATGTTAATACAAGCGGCATGCCAGGCGCGATGGCAACGTAGTCATCATTATCGCCTAAGCCATCATCGTCTAATAGAAGCGAAACAGCGTCTGTATAAACTTCGACTGAAACACTCGTGTCTACAGGCTGGGAGAGTGTTGCGGTAAAGACAAATTGGCCATCAGATTCCCGTTGAGAAACATTATTGATCGAGATGGTTGCCGAATCATCATTTTCGATTGTACCTTGGGCAACCGGATCCAATTGCGGTATCGGGCCAAAAGAAACTTCACGTCCCGCATCATCGAAGTTTGACCGGATGATATTAAAGATCTCATCCATTTCCACTTTGCTATCGTGTGGGACTTGGACGATAAATTGCTGTGAGGCAGGATCAGTATCGGAGTTCGGAGTGCCTGTGAAGGTAAAGAGCTGGTCAATCACAGGAATGTAATCACCGTCCGCAGCCGTTGCCGATCCATCTTGTGTCGATAAGTTGAAACTGATATCTGTGTCAACGGCAAGGTCCATGTTTACATCAAAAGCGAACTCCGTAAAGTCACCGTTAGTACTACCTTCGACAATTTTTAGATCACTTGGCGTGATAGTAATTAACGCAGCATCATCATTGTTGATGGTTCCAACACCATTTGTGCCATTGGAAACATTGCGGGCGAGATCGGCGGTACCGGGAGGAAGGGGACCGAATGTTATTGTGTCCCCGAGTTCCACGCTGAACTGCTCGGGCAGTTCGACGAGATCGTCATCAGTGATAACAACATCAAATGGGATGGACGTTATTTCGGCACCAAATGTCAGGCCTAGATCGGTAAGGGCAGTGAAATCAATACCAGAGAAGGCCGTGCCTCCTATCGTTGACACTGTGAAGTTGACCGCGGTGTCGACAGGCTGGGAGAGAATTGCCATGAACTCAAATTCGCCACCAGCTATATCTTCATTATCTGAAACACTAGTGATGTTCAATGTTGCGCTGTCGTCATTTATGATCGTACCGGTTGCCGTGATATTAGCGCCTGCCCCATCGTCAGGAATTACATTGCGGAGACCGGCCACTATAGAAGTCCTGTTAAGTTCAACGGTAAAGGATTCGTTAAGTTCCACGACATCATCATCATGAACCATGACAGTAAAGCTTGTTTCAGTCTCCAATGCGGCAAAATTAAGCATTTGTCCCGTGAAGGCATCGAAATCGTGAGCTGATACCAAGCCACCTGTAGTTGATGTAGCAGTATCGATAAAGGAAGCGACGTTAATTGACACTGCCGTATCTACCGGGTTAGTCAAACTGACGTCGAAAGTGAATATTTCGTTCGCTTCAAACTGACTGACATTTCTGATGGTGAAGGTAGCCGAATCATCGTTCTCGATGGTACCAATGGCTTCTTCCATCATGGTTCCACTCGCGAATTCCACATCGCGTCCATTTGCCTGTAGATTATTTAGAATCGCCTTTAATGTTTCGTTAAGTTCAACGACATTGTCGGGATTGATCATGACGCTGAATGTCTGGGTTTTTGTGTTTGCAGCAAATGTTCTTAGCTCGTCGGTTTTTGATAAATAATCGGTGCCAGCGATGGCACTCAAAGGATCTGCAGGACCTGTAGAAGCATCGACGCTGATCGCGGTATCAACGGCATTCGTTAAGGTTAAATCGAACACAAGCATGTTCATATCAGTCGGTGCAGTACCTTCGACAATTGAGACATCTGCGATACTCAGTGTGGATGAGTCATCGTCCAAAATGGTTCCTGTAGCTTGCCTGTCTGCAAGAGTCGGTCCAAACACGACGTCACGTGGATCAGCCGTCGAGATCGAGAGAAGGGTTACGAGAAACTCTTCATCAAGTTCCACAATCGGAGTAGCAGTATCGTCAACAATAGTCACCGTAATCATTGCCGTGGTCGAGTTAGGACCAAATGTTACAGTAGATGTTGCTGAAGTATAGTCCTCGTTACCAGATGTTGTTACGTCGGTTATGCTATATCCGACCTCGACGTTGATATCTACCTCGTTCGTCAGCCCGACTGTAAATGTCATCGTCCCCGCATCTTCATCGGCAGAGCTATCCATGATTGAGATCACAGCCTGGTCGTCATCGCGAATCGTGACTGTTGTTGTCGTTTGAGTGGTTCCAATCTGGGCGTTACTAAATCCAGTCATGGAAAGCGTGAAGGTTTCATCTGCTTCAACAAGCTGATCTTGTTTGACGTCTATGATAACAAAAGTTGAGAATTCTAAAGCTCCAAAACTCGCTGTCATAGGGGGCGTAGTATTGAAATCGTCATTCTCTGTTGTGCCGTGTGTCAAAGAGAAGTCAACAGTAGAAGCCAGGCCGATTTTGTCTCGCGTTAGTTTCACAACCATTGTGGACGAACCATCTTCATCGATGGTGTAAGAACCTGATTCGAAGTCAACTTTTGCCAAATCCGTAACTTCAATTTCGATCGTATCCGAATCTGTGCCAGTTGGGTCTCCAAAGTTAGTAAAGAAATTTCCATTATCATCGGTTTCCATCAAAATTTCAGCAGTGTTATTGTAGAAGCCGACATCAGGGGTCCATGTAACCCCCTTCAGAGCCAGGTTGATATCGTCAATCTGCCCGGTCATTATAATTCCATTACGACCCGCACTACTATACATGCCGAACGTGATGCCATCAGTGTTAGGCCCTTGTGCTAATGTGCCTTGGCTATCTAGTGTTGATAGCGTAACCGTGATCTCACCATTTAGTGCAGGATTCGTAGTTGGAATCATCCGGTTACTCAGGAATGCGTCGGGGTCAGTCACACTCAGTACGTATCCACTGGCATCCGAGAATTCAAAGGCGAATCCCGGGTCGGTGGTCGGAAGTGGAACTAAAGGTGGGTCTAAATCGAAATCGGTGTAGGTCGTTTCGACATCTGTCTGAGTCATAGGATCTGTCTGAGTAACAGAAATCTGATTCACCGGCGGATTATTCTCGCCATCGGTCACAACCATGATAAACAAAGTGCTTCCGTCAGCCTGGTTGGGTTGCAGCAAGTTGCCAGCCAGGTCTTTGACGCCGACACGGACGCCGGCACCGATGTCCGGTAGATCTTCGTTTTGGACAGTCACCGTGTAGAGCGTGTCCAAGCTGAACACGCCGGCGATGGAAGTAAAGATGGCTTCATTCGTGTTGGAGTTATAGCTGAAGAAATAATCAACGCCTTCTACTAGAGTACTGAGTGAGCTACTGGTTTCGGCTGTCAGCGTGAATTGCGAACTATTAATGACGGCATCATCAATGCCAATTCCAGTGTCGCGCAGTTCCACGATCATCGTTGTGAACAACTCAGGGCTCTCAATATATACTTCGTTAAGATTAGAGTTGAGATCAACGCCCATCTCATTATCGGGAGGTAAAGTAATACCAGCGGTCGGCCCCACAAAGTCAGCCCGTTCAATGGCCCCACGATCTTTAAAGATATTAGACCCCAAACCAGGAGGCGGAGACTGAGTAGGATCATCAACCCGCAACTGCCCAAAAGCATCATACCCAGGAGCAAAAATATCTGAAGCCGGTATACCTAATGGATCTTTGATGGCTTTGAATAGGGCGCGATCTGCGAGTCGATTTAGTGAACTGTCGATGGCTTTAGAATTATCTGCGAGGTAGAAGTTCCCAGACGCAGCATCTACGAACAGAGCTTCCGTATCCCCTAGATCAATTGCGTGAGATCCAACATTACCGTTTACTAGGTTACTCTGAAATATGTTAGCATCGATCACTGCACTGGCAAATACAGTATCAACGGTGATTCCACTAACCGTATTAGAGACGATATTATTGACTATGGTCGGACTGACTCGGCTAAAGACGTTGATTCCTTGCAATCCTCCATGGATTGTGTTGTTAACCACCTTTACAACCGGGATCACGCTTTCAGGCGAGAGAATATCGCCTGTAATATCAATTCCCGAGAAAGTGGAATTGACGATCAGGTTATTCTCAAGAACAGCTCCCGGTGCCAATTGTTCTGTATTAAGAACAGGAAGGACCCTTGTTCCACCTTGATGAGGGAACCAGCCTTCCAAGACATCGCCACGAACAGTTTCGACTTTGATGCCATAGTCAGATTCCAGAATCTGATTTCCTTCAATCAGGATCATACCCTGTTCGCGACGGAAGTTATCATCTCCCAGCAATCCATCTTCTTCGACCAGTCGAGTGTTTGTATCAAACCGTTGAGTGATGGCGATAAAGGGGTCTGTTTCGGAAGTCAGGAGAGCGTACTCAGAAGCACGCCGGATTTCCAAGTTGTAACTACCTGTCAGAATTTCTTCCGCAGCGTCTTCTGATTCCGGATTACCGGTTCCATATACATCAAAGAATGTATCCACACCGACGTTGGCGTTCGTGACCATTTCACCACGTTCAGCAAAACCAACAATGATGTCATCAATGTAGAATCCTTCTCCGGTATTATTTTGACCTCTGCGGCTACTGTTAAAGGCATCTGTAACTCCACCTCTGATGTCAGATTCAAATCCATTCAGAGTACCAAGTGTCCCCGCTGTGCTGTAGTCAAACCGGAGCTTGATATCAGGTTCGCCGGCGAAGTTTGACAGATCAATTCGAGCCTGCCGCCAGACATCTGTACTGTCAAATAACTCCTGCACGAAGTCGCGTCCAAAGTCAGCTGAGTTCGTGTTTTCAGACGCTGTATGCGTAATGTAGGTTGGCAATTCCCAGTCGTTCGCGGATGTCGACTTGGTGGAGTTATTTGTTGCCACCAGAATCCAGGTTGCTCCATTATCGATCGATATGAAGGCACGCGCACTATCCCGCATTTCTACATTGACTGCAGAATCAGTTTCCTCCGTATCCAGAAAATAACTGAAATACAGCGTGGGGGCATCTTTTTGCGCGTAGCCAGCCAGACTGAAAGAATTTGTCTCTAAGCTTCCCAGTGCACCACCGGGCAGATTAACATTATTCCCGATGTTCGTAGTTGAATTGCTGGTCAGGTCTCTCAGAAACTCAGCATCCCATATTCCCAGTTGAGCACTAGCAGCCTCATAGGATAGATAGGTGTTATCGGCTGTTGTAAATTGCTCCAGTCCAAAGTAGAAGCTGAGTGCCCCATCACTTTGATTGAAACTGTGTTGATCATCCGCTAACTTAGCCAGCTGTAAATCAATTTCTGAAGGGACGCGGCTATTATCGGGGGCAGCGTTGATTCCATGGCCGTCGACCGTTCCCTGGGTCCGTGTTGTATGCCACAGGTTGAAGTCCAGAGGAGAGAAGGCCAGGCCTTGAATGTTGCCTAGGACATCGCCTGGTCTGTCCGAACTTTCGAAGTTGCCTGGAGATGCTGCGGTATCGAGATTGGCTGTCGCGCTACCCGAGTTTGCTGTTGTAACATTAGCACCAAATACATCCATCAGCGCGCCTGCGCTATCGAGGGCGACTAAAGTTCCATCATCAGTAGTCGCAAAAACATAATCACTGTAGGCTCTATCATACAGGTTCTGAGGGCCCAGGGCAGCACCGGTGAAATTCAAGGCTCCATGATCTGCCAGCTCACTTGTAATCAAACCTTGTCCAAGTGAGGTGACATTTTCAAGAGAAATGTCAAGGACTTTGCCATCATTTGTGACTCCAAATAATGGCGTCCCGCCATTTGTATTTACATGGTAGCTGTTAAAGGCCATTCCTTGAATTCTTGGCAGATTACTGAAGTCGGGAGAACCATTTCCGCCTGAAGTTATCCGGGCGCCGGTGCCTATTGACTCGTAGGCATTTGTCGTGGAAGTGCCAGTCACTCCCGCTTTGACCAGAAGTTTGGCTCGATCATGGTTGTTAATGGCTGACGCTATTTCTGCTAAACTCCATGAAGCCGATCCACTGTTCCGTTGGTCAAGACGGATTGTGATTGTCTGACCAGCGACAGAAATACTATCTGCATCATCATGTCCTACGATGTTAACTGAAATACCATTTCCGGCAGAACCCGGTACCACAGATTGAATATAAAGCCTACCAGAATTGTTATCAGCGTCGCTTCCGGAATCAGACACGCTGGCAACAGTAACATTATCATCCAGAAGATAGCCACGGAAACCATTCCTCAAATTATTGGACACTTCAAAATCTGCTATAACTGCCCCGGTATTGGGGTTAGCCTGATACAGCTTCTGGAAAGTCCGGGTTACACCAAAGGCATCTAAACCACTTTCGGTGACGGTATAGTATAGCTCATAAACAGGCACGCCACTTTGAGTACCGACACGAGCAAATGTCATTGCATCGATACTGACATCATTAGCCCCTGTTCCCCGATTATTAAACAGACTTAATTGCCTGCTTAGATTTGTTGTCGTTTGAGAGAAACCGGCGGGAAGAACTTCACTCCCTGAAATCGCGGGGATATTTGTTGTTCCAAGTGAAGTTCGCGACGTAACGGGATTGTTCGAAGTGTTGTAACTTCCAGCAGTATCAATGCGGATGAACTGGTTGTTCTGGATTCCAAAAAGGATACCATCAGATCGCATTACAAGATCGGTGATCTGGTTGGCTGCACTGGTAGTACTGATACCGGCGATATCTCCAATATTGGTTTCATAGACACCCTGTTGGGGATCAACGGTGGCAAGGTTGTGGCCGTTTGTCGTGAAGAGTACAACATCTGACAAATCGAAACCGGTAACGTGTGTGTCGATATTCATGTCTGTGATGTCAAACAAAGCATCATCCGGTTCAATGTCTACACCGTTGGATGAATAGCCTTGAGAACCAATATGGTCTTCGACGACTCGTTGCAGCGAGTTGATGGGCTCGAGTCGGACCAGAGCATTCGGGTTTGACCCGTCATAGGTTGCCTGTAACGCATTGGCAAGTTGTCTATTGGATGAGACGGCTACATAATACGTGCCTGCTGCTTCCGGAAGGTGGACGCTGCCGATGTAAGGGTCCAGAGTGCCGAAAGAACCTCGGGTGATGTCATCGGCGTCGGCGCCTTGCCCCGCGCCGGGTTGGTCATCATCTACATTGGACTCACGGCTGACAAAAATAAGTCGTCCTGTAGAGTCGAAAACGGAAAGTGTTGTATCAGCGTGGCCCAGTCCGTCCGCATAGTCTATGTCGAAGATTGTTGCCCACGTTTTGCCACCAGCATTCACACCTGCGGCCCCCTGGAGGTCTTCCAGTGTGAGCTCAAACTGGTAGAAATCAATATCATTGGCGGATGTTAATTCTCCGCTGACGCCGATCGTATTTCGGTCGCTGGCCAGCAGATTTCCCAGATTCTGTCCTGTAACGCGTGCGGGACTGGCATCATTGCTTTCCACAGTTTCATTGATGAGCGGTGAATGGGCCGGGAGGCCCGCAAGATATATGGCATCAGTTGCATAGCGAATATCAGCATGTCGAACAGTGGAACCAGGCTCCTCATCCACTTGTCTCAGGCGAATCTGAAGTTGATATTCACCACTGGATTGACCGCCAGTCACGTTTGACAGATCACTAGAATTACTGCGGACACGCACGAAGTAAGTCGTCAGAATTCCATCTAGTCCGGGTAGTTTTAATCGCATGCCGGCATCGTTGGGATTGCTAGAGTAGAAGTCTCCGCC
Organism: uncultured Gimesia sp.; assembly: GCF_937910335.1. Taxonomy (GTDB): domain Bacteria; phylum Planctomycetota; class Planctomycetia; order Planctomycetales; family Planctomycetaceae; genus Gimesia. Next base: position 21,354 of record NZ_CALEMX010000013.1, read on the forward strand.
GAAATTGGGGTTATCGATCAGTCCTGCGGGGGTAGTCGCAAACGCAGATTCGCCTGGATTGGTGGCATCAGTGTTATTATTGGCAATGGCTAAGACACGTCCAAGCGGGTCTAGTAATTCGATGACGGTATCGAGGTCGAGACCTGTGCGGTCGATGTCGATCCAGATATCGGTGCCTGCCTCAGCATTGAAACTGTAGATATCGGCGTCACCCGAATTGTTATTGGCAATGGAACCATGCACTTCAAAACCCAGACGCCGATTTTCGTCGCCACTTTTTTCATCGGGCGCTAAATCGCCTAGGAATTGCGATTTGCGAATAATGCCATTGATATCACCAGTTGCATCTAGTACTGCCAGTTCACTTTCGTTGATGATAGCAACATTTCGGTCATGGCTGAATTCGAGGAATTGTAAGCCGGTCCAGTCGCGAGCACTTGGAGCTGCGGTTTGACCGCTGACTGTTTCTGTGACATTGAAACCATCAAGGTCGACTCCTGAACCAATAGTATCATCCAGAATTGATGTTAAAACTACCGGGTTGAGTGGAGTACCGAGAATCTGAACGATACCGCCGATGCGATCGTTGATATTCGCTCCGTGTCCTGTGGCAGTAAATCCGGCATCAGTGCCAAATTTCACAACCAGACTGGCGTCCGTGGAACTCTGTAATCGCAAACCGCCATAGGTATGGAAATTGTCAACAGTGATCGTATCATAGACAACATGATCGATGTCAATGTCATCCCAGACAGATTCGACTGTCAGATCTTCTCCACGAACGACCATGCCATTCGTGCCATTATCTTCAAAGCGATTCAGTCGAACGAGTGGACCGGCGTTACCAGCCAGCCAGTCAAAGGCATCATTGACGCCGGTTGAGCGACCATAGTCTTCAAGGATGTCAGATTTGAGTGAATTGGCATTGATGTCGACAACACTGCCACCGTTGTTCTCAAAACGGTTATTGACAATGATGGGTTGTGCACCACGCACAAAAATGGTGGTTGCTTCATTTTGACCAAGGCTGTTTCGATCAGTCGATGATCTTCCTGCCGCATTGTCTTCAAACAGTGTATTAGCAACACGCAAATCTGCCTGATGTACTTCGATGGTGTTGAATGAATCTGAAAGTCCTTCTATGGGAACAACACCGCCTGCATAAGCGATGATGGCGTGGTCTATCGACCCATGGGAAGTCTGGTTTAAAATGAACCCGCCCCAGTCACCTGCGATGGCTAGTCTTTCATTGGCACCTTCACTATTGTTGTTCGTTGTGTCGAAGCTTCCTCCTGCTCCGTAGCGATCATCAAAGATCGAAGTAAAGATGATCGGAAGTTCCTCAGTACCTTCTGCAATGATACCTGCATTGCCGCGGCCGGTCTGAATCCGAGCCCCACCCAGTTTGACGATCATTCCTGGATCGAAGCGTACGCTGCCACTGTAGCGCGCTTCCAGTCCTGATCCCATATCTATGGGGCCACCAGTACCAGCATCGATAAAGAGATTCTCGGTAATGACGTGTACGATATCTGTATCATCAAAGCGTGCCGTTACACTAACCGAGTCAATTTCCTGACCAAACAAAGTTTCAGCGCGGACGAACAGCCCATTGATGGAGTTATTGACGATCGTATTTCCGTAGATGTCGGGGCCGAGACGCTGGAGCGTCTGGTCATGATTATAATTTCCAGCTAAGTCAACGATCGATTCGTTGAAACTGTTCGGGTCAGCTGAAATGGCGGAATTAGAACTAAAGGTAATGCTGTTGTAAGCTAATGTCGGTCGTGCTTCGTAGATATGAATCGGGGCAATCGATTGTAAAACTCCTTCAACAAAGACCTGTCCACCCCCATAGCTAATATCGGCATTTGCGATGTGATTTAGAAATCTAGAGTCTTCTTCATAATCTGAGTCAGCGCGGAAGATAATGCCCCCCCAGTCTCCTGGATTAGCACCATCGGAAGGTCCATCATCGTCACCACCTACCGCGTCATTTCCATATGCCGTCAGAACTACCTGGGCATCGGGAGTACCTAAAATTTGTAACGCTGCCTGGCTGCGGTCTTCTAGAACTGACGAACTTCCGACATCAATAACCGTATTCTGTAGTTTGATCACGGCACCCTGATCGATTACAACAGTGACTCCCTGGGGAACTACTATCGATTCGCCATCTTCAAGAGGGTTGAAGTTGTCATTAAAGCCAATCGAGTAATTATCATTGTCATCTGTGGTTCGCAGATCGCCGTCTATTCCGCCGTTCCCCAGAATGCGAATGACATCATTGGCACCAACATTGTCTATTGCTTGTACGATCGTTGGATAAGCATTGGTCAAACTACCATTAGCACCTGCTTCTGGAGCAGTTTTATCAACATAGATTGTATTTGTTGCATCGCTGGCAACAAACCAGAAATCATAGGCACCGCCGGGGGTGCCATCCGAGTCGCCATCGAAGGGTGTTCCCGTTTCATCGAGCAGAACTTCAATATTGGCAGGATCTAAATCATCATCGACAGGATCGGGGGCGAAATTCAGACGTAGTTCGTATTGACCATCGGTGGTACCGTTGTCGCCGGAGTTTTCAATTTCGGGATTATAATTGGTGTTTCCTGTGCTGGTAATGCCGACGAAATAGGTTCCAGCTGCCAATGATAGTTCCAGGAATGAGTCATTGCTGAAGTAATCATCATTGCGGGCAATGACGTTGTGATTTTCATCATATAATGTGAGTGCGCTATTGAGCAGACTGACATTTTGCAGACGCTCAGCGAAGACTTCCGCTCGAAATGTCCCTGATTCATCGAGTTGAAATTCATAGAGGTCAATATCGTTAGCATCTTTGCGATATAGTCTTTCAAAGTGAATCAGATCATAGTCACCGGGGAATACCGTCTGTCCAGAAGCCTGGGGCAGATCATTCCCCATAATAGCAGGGATGTCATAAGCGTGCTGCAGTCCCAGTGTATGTCCAATTTCATGAAAGGCTGTATTCATCCAGTCCCCCCCGAAGACATCATCCACAGGGTCGGTATAATCAGTGGCATCCATAACGATAGTGCCAGTTAGTGAACCTACAGGAGCCAGACCAAGCACACCACCGGGGCCAACGGGAATGTCTGCTTTACTGGCACGCAAGTCTCCGGTAACAATTGTGAGTCCCTGATTTGCTGATTCTATGAATTCAATTCCTAAATAATAGGCATAGATTTCGAAAACTTCTCGGGCACGTTGTTTTTGCTCTTCTGTGATCGCATTATTCAGGGGGTTTCCCTGGACGTCGTTGCCGTAGTCGTCGCGGAAGTTGTAGTAAGCGACAGTAATCGATCCTGCGACGACAGGGTTGGTACCATTACTTCCAACATGAAAATCAAGGCCCAATGGTAAATGTCGGTGACCGGGCTCATCTGATCCACCAGCCAGTGGTGGTAATCCGATTCCCTGTGGTTGGATTTCTGAAGTGATGACGAATTCTTCTGTGCCAGCATTCCATTGATGGGCAATATCTGTCAGATCGGTTGCTGTGTTAAATGAGGAGTTTTGATCAGGCAGGTTCTCAACACGCAGCAACAGATCGTGACCATTGTCAAAGAAATAAGGAGTATTCCCCGTTCCGATGGCCAGGCTGGTGGGAGAATTTAAATCAGCGGTGATAGCTGGATCGCCGTCTGAGATGGCCCCTACTCCTCCATCACCGGCTATGACTTCAACAAATCGCTCAGCGGGAATAGCAGTTGGATCAAATTTGACAACAAACCCGTTCGAGTCTGTATAGTACAGAAAACCATCGGCATCAAAGGCAATATCTGTGACGTTTGAGAGGTCAAGGTCACCAGTTGTGAAAGTACCCGTTGTGGGATCTGTAGTAACTCCTCCACCGGCTATGGGTACTGGAGTAGTCGAGCCCGTTTGTGTATCGATAAAATAGATACCAGCATAAAACGGAGTTAAGAATATACCTGGTGTGACGATGAATAGGTTGTCTACGGAGTCTACCTCTAAATCTGTAATACCAAGTGGGGCTATGTCTGCAGCACCACCGATCAAACCAGAAGCTTGATCGATCAAAATAAGCAGGCCAGCACCGGAGTCATGGAAATAAATATTCCCCTCACTGTCAACGGTCAATTGGTCAGGCGTGTCCAACATCAGGTCTGTTGGTACGTCTCCCAATTCGGGTAGGGTATCTGATCCACCACCGGCAATCACGGTGACAAGTTGAGAGACGGCATCAATTTTTAAAACGAACGCACCATCGGTCAGATAGAGATTGCCATCCACGTCGAGTGCTAGGTCTCTGGGGCCTGAAAGTGCAAGACTGCTTGCCAGTGTGTCAATATGATCGACAGGGTCTGTTGCCGAACCATCTCCAACGACAGTTGAGCCATTTCCTGCGATGATGGAAATATTGTTTGTCGCGTGATCTACACGGAGAATGCGGATAGTGCCTCCGTCGTTATGGACGAAGTAGTAATTTCCGGCACCATCGACAACGAGGCTGGATGGATCGTTCAGATCCAGATCCGTAATTGACATCCCATCTGTAGGAGTAGTTGTTCCACCATTGCCTGCGAGAATCGAGATCGTTTCACTGTCAGTGACAAATGTAGTGTAGGTTTCTTCTGTAATTTCATCAGGTGTATTTGAGACCCCGACACGGAGTCGGTATCGTTCTCCCGCAGTAAGAGCAGTTGCAAATTCTAAAACAGTGACATCCGATAATGCATCATAAGTCGCAGTATAATTCGCGGTGTCTATGGGTGTTCCTGAAGTATCAATGACCTGATAAAATCTTGAATCATTGGCCAGATCGGGATTCAGGTCATCATTGTTGAAATAAATCAGGATCTGGTCATTTTTGGCAGATAGCCCCCCTTCAGTTTGTATAAAGGCAGGATTGGCTGGATCAACCAGTGAAAACGAGATCGCAGGAGTGAATGAATTCCCTTGAATGCTTAGATCTGCACCGATTGGTGAAATCGTAGCATAACCATCGGTATTCAGAATTGAACTATTGAATGCTGTTTCGATTGTAGTGGCAATATCGGAGGCAGAATCACCGGCAGTGTATATCACCTGAATATTCGTGGGATCGTTTAAACCAACACCATCCAGGTCCATTTCAAATGTTGAAGAAGCTCCACCAACAGTGATGGTAAATGTATCACCGTCCTGCAGATTTAAAACATCGTCTACGGTCAGAATCTGGTCTCGCAAAATTGGTTGAGGAACAACCGCTACAACTTTGGCGCCGAGGTCCAGTTCGAAGTTGATTGTCTGGTTAGCTCCATCTCCATCTTCATTCAAATCCTGGAATGCTTCACCATCCAAGTTGAGTAGAGCAGGGATGCCTGCGTCGGGGATGCCGGGAAGGAGAGGGTCAGGAGCAACGGGAACTCCGTAGATGGTAATTTGATACGTATCATCGGGCAAAGATTCTGCGAAGCGAAGAATGACTTCGTTGGGATTATCTCCGATGCCAATGTAACCTGGTTGGATGACGATATCGTCATAGAGTGGATCATTGATGTCATCAATCATTCCATTCTCACCACTGCGGACGATTTGAATTCCGCCGAGTGTTGCTGGATCGATCTCTTGACCTGGTGTGAATTTGAAGGTGAGCTCTGTGGGGGCTTCGTTATATTCCTCCCCATCGACCAGCGAAATATCGATATTCGGTTCGATATTCACTAATGAAGCACCGGCTAATAGCGTCCGATCTTCCAGTTGTTCGGCTGTGGTATAAGAGCACGCAAAACTTCGAAACTTCTGTCGGTTTTGGCGTTTTCTCTGACCTCTGCGCAAACAGCTTAAAAGAGAAATAGGTTGGCGAAATGACGACATGAAGGGTAGACGGCCCATTATCATGGTTTCAGTCTCTCTAGCAAAAAATTGGTACGCGAATCTAAAGATTGTGATTCTAGAAACTTCAGATTGGCCGAAGATATTATCGGATTTTTTACAAAATATTACAAATGCAGAACTAAACCTTTTTAAACCCGCATTTCCCAGATGACTTCCCTCGCTTTGGCACGTAATTTGCGCCAT
>NZ_CALEMX010000014.1 GCF_937910335.1 uncultured Gimesia sp.
TTTCATTGCCGTCCCTGTTGCGTCATGAGGCGGCAGCGAGTCAATCTCGAAATGGCAAGGCGAAGTCGGTCATTCTTTTCTGGCTACAGGGGGGAATCTCACATCACGATACTCTGGATCCTAAGCCGGATGCCCCCTCGGAAATACGCGGCGAGTTTTCTACAATTGCGACAAAGATACCGGGAATTCAATTTTCTGATCAGATGCCGCGACTTGCGGAGATTTCAGATAAGTTGGCTGTGATTCGGTCGGTGACACATGGCGAAGCAGCGCATCAGCGCGGTTCGATCTATATGGTCGAAGGTCGTCGGCCGCCGCGAGAAACGGGCGTCGGGCATTCCGGAAATCCCGAATTAGGTTCGATCGTCGCGCAGCAACATGGCGTCCAAAATGGAATGCCGCCGTATTGCAGCATTCCCGGTAACGATTTTACATCTAAATTCACCGGGCATGGATGGCTGCCTGCGACTGCCGCCGCCTTTCGCGGTTTTCAGAAAAACTCTCTGGAGTTGAGTGGCCAGTCGATAGATCGGTTTTCAGAACGGATTGCGCTCCGCAATCAGCTTGCCGCTGGAACGAATAGCGGCGCAGCGCCGAGTGCGTGGGATGAATTTGACGAACGCGCACTCGACATTGTGATGTCTGGTCGCGGAGCGAAAGCCTTCGACATTTCATCCGAGTCCGATGCAACAAAGGCCTTGTACGGCATCAAGAGTAAATCAGACGCCAAAAATATCTATGCATTAACTGCACGGCGGCTGATTGAATCGGGTGTGCGATTTGTAACGATAGGCCGTAACAGCTGGGATCATCACAGCAACATCTTTCCCTCGCTGCGCAGCCGCCTTCCGAATATGGATAATGCGATTGCCGGCCTGACACTCGATCTGGAGCAGCGCGGTATGCTGGATGAAACGCTGGTGATTTATATGACCGAATATGGTCGCACTCCCCGCGTTAACAAAGATGGAGGCCGTGATCATTGGCCACAGGCTTTTAGTGTGGCATTTGCGGGAGCGGGAATTAAAGGGGGACAAGTGATTGGCGCCAGCGATAAAGATGGTGCTGCAGTCATCGACCGCCCGGTCAGCCCGGAAGAGATTGCGGCAACGATTCTGCATCTGACGGGAATCCACCCCCAGACAGAATTTTACAAGCCCGATGGTCGCCCGATTCAATTTGTTGACTATGCGAAACCAATTCAGGAATTGCTGGCTTGATTGTTGCCGCTCTGCTACTTGTCGCTTATGCAATTAAACTTGCGGTGCTTTCGGAAGAGTTACCCGAACAGATTAAGAGCGAACTTCCTACCTTTAGTAAGTCAGGAATTGTATGAGACCGTTGAGACTGTTTCTCTTTCTTTTAGTATGGTGTATATCGCCACAAACGATCTTCGCAGAAATGGTGACTGCAGATATTGCGATTGTGGGAGGGACTCCTGCAGGTATCTCTGCTGCGATTTCTGCGCGAAGAGCGGGGGCCGAGCGGGTGGTGATTGTGGAGCCGTTCAATCATGTTGGCGGTCGCATGTCGGAAACGCTGGGTTTCGGTGAAGAGAATCGGATGGCTCCCAGCACACTTGGAGGACACTGGGATGAGTTAAAAAAACGTGTTAACAAAAAATATGGACGTGATACTCCTGGTCCCGAGCCACATGTGATGGAAGAGGTTTTTGACCAGTGGCTGGAGGAAGAGGGCGTTCTCGTTTTGAAATCATTTCAGACCGTGCGTGTTATCAAAAATAATTCTCACATTCAAAAGCTCATTGCCGGTGATGGTCGTGAAGTGACGGCAAGCATTTTTATCGATGCTTCGTATGCAGGCGATCTTTTACCGCTTGCGGGAGTCTCCTGGACCGTCGGTCGTGAAAGTCGAGCACAATACAATGAATCGCTGGCGGGTGTTGTATTGAAACTGAAAAATCCACCCGGAAAAATCGTGGAGCCTATTTACAGGCTTCCCATCAGCGGTTTTGAAGAAGATGGGAAAACATTGTTGCCGCATGTGCATGGTTTGACCACAGATGCGGTTGAAGGGGCCGGGGATCAGCATCTGCAATGTTTCAACATGTATGCCTGTTTTACGAGTGATCCGAAACGTCGCATTGCTCTTGAAAAACCGGAAGATTACGATCCGGACGAATTTGAAATTTTACGCCGCGAAGTGAAACGTAATCGTGGGAAAGCCACATTGGGGTTTGGTCGTGGTATACCCAATTCTAAGGCTATGATCAATGACGGCGTTCCTCGGTTGCTGCATTGGGGATTGGCGGGGGGAGGCGATGACTATCCGACTGCGAGCCTTGAAAAACGCAAAGTGATTTGGCAGGCACACGTTGATTACACACGCCGATTGATCTGGTTTATTCAAAATGATCCTTGCATCATCGAATCGCAACGCAAGTACTTTCGGACCTGGGGGCTCTCAAAAGACGAATTTGTCGACAATGGTCATTGGCCCCGGGACGTCTATATCCGCGAGGGAAGACGGATGGTTGGTGATTATGTCATGACACAAGCGGACGTTTTTGAAAAGACTTCAAAAAAAGACTCCGTTGCTTTAGGATCGTTCCCCGTCGATTCGCATGTTGTGCAACGATTGGCCAGCCCGGACGGGAAAGAGGTCGTCAACGAAGGTGGATATCTTGTGGAGACCCCCGTTTATCAGATTCCGTACCGCGCGTTTTTGCCGCAATCCAAAGAGTGTAAAAACCTGCTTGTGCCCATAGCGATGAGTTGTTCTCGTGTCGCCTTTAATACCTTGCGTGTTGAGCCAACCTGGATGAGCACCGGTCAGGCGAGCGGCGTCGCTGGTGCCCTTGCCGTGAAACTGAAACGGGACGTTCACGATGTGCCCGTTGAATCCATTCAGGTCTTACTGCGCAAGTCTGGTTTGCCTGTTGATAAAGAGTAGAAAATATTTTCGAGGTTGTCTGGTCCGGATGTACTCAGTGTGCTCTGCAAATCAACAGATGGGAATGGCGAGTATACCCGTATGTAACATGGCCTGTTTCAATCGGCTATGCTTCTTTAGTTGCGCAGGACCATTTTGCTGACGGCACTTATTTTTTCAGGTGCCAACGGACCAGAGCGACATCCATTTTGCAGATTTTTGCATCTGAGGGATTTCGAAAGCCGGTTCCGAAGGCGGTCAGAAGTGTTCCGTCGGGCATGAGTACAGTTGACGTAGATTGCACGCTGCAAAACCAGGCTGTGGGGCCTGTGATGTTGCCTGTCCAGGATGCCAGAATGTATCTGTGTTCTTTATCCCACGATTGTCCATGGTCATGGCTGACGATTGCTTCCACTCCAAATTGTGGGTGTCCCTCATGAGTTGCCGGGTAACCCAGACGCACCACGTATGTCATTACGAGATCCCCGTTTGGCATTTGCACCATACTGGGATGGTGACGACCCCATTCATACAGAGGCTTCAACTTCGACCATGTTTTTCCATGATCGCTTGAAGTGGAAACTGCCAGTCCGCCGAAATGATCGAGTTTATTATGGGCGAATCGTGAGGGATAATCGGTGCGGCAGGCGGCGACTATATCGCCGTTGGCGGCCTGAATCAGATTGACCTCATTCACACCCAGCCATTGCGGGACTTTCCATTCTTCGCTCCAGGTTTTTCCTTCATCGGCACTGGTGCGTAAATAGGCCTGTGAATAAAAACCGTCGGGTGATCCCCAAGCCACGCCGGTTCGTCGCCAACTGGCTTCGAACACTGTTTTGGTATGTCCTTTTGAATTTTTCACGACCAATAAAGGGTCCCACACATAACGCGTCTTGACGGGATCATCGACGGTTACGTGTTTCCACGTCTCGCCGAAATCGTTGCTCCGCCAATGGCCGTGTGCGACGTTGTCTTTTTGCACGATCAATTTTCCACCGCCGAGATTGGTGAGACCTAACACGATTCCCGGCTTCGGTTTTCCCTCCGCATCGCGGCTAAACCATTTTCGTTGACTCCATGTTTTTCCGTGATCGTCACTGAAGATCATTGCTGTGTGGGTAGGGTGATGTGTGACCACCAGCATCATTACACGGTCCTGTTCCACCAGATATGTCAGGTAGGGCATCTGGGCGTTCTCATCGCTGAGTTTTTTGTACCAGGGTTCGCTGATCCATTGGATTTCTGCAGGCAGCGCGGTGGGTGCAGACGCGCCATTCATTTGTTGTATGACATGATCGCGTTTGCCGAAGGGATGAGGTTGAGGTGCGCGCGGCTCTTCTGCGTCGATCTGCGACGGTGCTCCGTACAATATGAACAGGATTGAAAGGCTTAGTATCAGGTGGTATCTCATGGACTTTTCCTTAAAGATATTTTCTCTCAGCGATAGAACGACTTTATCATAGCGTTTGCTTAACAACCGTTAAGCCCATAGGCGATTAATTTCGTAATAGAGGGGATCACACTGGATACTGCAGAAGATGCAATGTCCGCCGAGGATGCAGTCGATGGCGTCTGTGCAGAGATGCCATAAAAGTCCGACTGCGACGGCTCGCCATTTCCAGGATGGAATTGCCAGGAGCCCCAGATAAATGAGTCCCGCCCAGATAGTGTGGAGCGGATGAAATCCGATGCTGCATCTCTTTGGGTCAAAAATGGGATCCGCCAGTAGATGGTCGGCGTCGATGAGCATTGTGGCTAACATAATGAGTCCGGCCTGTTTCCAATTCTCTTTGAAGAACAACTTTGCAATCACAAACGGCACTAGCAGATGACAAGAATAGTGGATGAGATGCCTGATGAATTCAAACTCGGTTTCCATGCGATCAGCAATTTCCTTTTGTTTTTGCGCTTCATCTGGCTCAAAATCTGTGTCTCAATATTGATTGAATAAAGAGTTCTAGAATCTTTCCAGCTACTGTTTAGTGTGTGTTGAGATGTTTCTCAAAAAAGTGATGCATGGCGGGCATTGTTTTCGAACCCTTCTGGCCCATGACGCCATGGCCTGCATCATGAAAACGAAGATAGGTTATGTCTGCATCAGCTGCTTGCATGGCTTTGTAAAACTCGTCTGTGGAATCAATGAAAACCACTTTATCTTTTGCACCATGAATCAGGATAATGGGGCAGACGTTCTTGCTCACATAAGACGAAGGTGAAGCTTGGCGCATGATTTTGTTGATTTTTAAATCGGATAATTTTATGTTCTTGCTTGTCGCTAGTTTCCGGTAGACGGTTGCCGCTCGTTTGCTGTGCTTTGAATG
>NZ_CALEMX010000015.1 GCF_937910335.1 uncultured Gimesia sp.
TATTCTTAACACAAAAGTTCCTCTTTCCCCAGATTTTTCAAGTTTCTATGTCTTTTTCTATTACTTATCATAGTCACTCATTCACTTTTGAAACTTCGCCTGAGTTATTTTCTCCTAAAAATCTCGACCGGGGTACAGAGGCAATGTTATCCACGGTTTCATTTCAAGTAGGTCAGCGCGTTCTGGACCTGGGTTGCGGCTATGGTGTGGTTGGAATTCTGGTTGCAAAGTCCGTCGGTCCTGAAAATGTCGTTATGACGGATATCGAACCAGCGGCGGTAAAGATGGCGCGATCCAATGTGGAATTGAATCATGCGGCTCAGATAAAAATCATTCAGAGTGACGGCTTGAATGATCATCATGAAACGAACTTTGACTGGATTTTGTCTAACCCACCATATCACAAAGATTTTTCCATCGCCAAGAATTTCATCATGAAAGGTTTCAACCGATTAAAAATTGGTGGTCACATGGTAATGGTAACGCGGAGACGGTTGTGGTATCAAAAAAAATTGACCAGCATCTTCGGTGGTACCGACGTCCATGAAATCGATGGCTACTTTGTGTTCCATTCCGAAAAACGACGCGCGACTTATGCTTCTCAAAAACGGAATCGCTGAAATGGGAAAGCGTCTAATCTAACCTGTATCCAGGTTTATTGTAGCGTCTCCCAATCCATTTGGATCAAGTATCATCGTGTTGGAGCCGCTATGGGTAAATTGGTGCGCTCTCGTTCCGTTCGCTATTTCAGGTCACCAGCGAGGATTCGCCGGGCAGGATTCCTGCCAGTAAATTGCCTGCTGTCCGCCCTGATTCAAATCGCATCAGCACAATCCGAATGCCGGCTGTGATCGGTACGGCGAGAATCGCTCCGATAGGCCCCCAGAGAAGTGTCCAGAACGAGAGGGCCAGCAGGACGGTTACGGGATGAAGCTGAAGACCTTCTCCCATCAACTTGGGTTCAATGCCGTTGCCTATGACCATTTGAATGGCGCCGGGAATGAAAATCACGCCGACAATTGTCCAGGGGCTGTCAGAAAATTGAGCGAAGGCAACGGGAATGGGAAGCAGAGTGGCAATGACGGAACCGATTGAGGGAATGAAGTTCAATAGAAATGTTAATATTGCAAAGACAAGGGCCAGTTCCAGACCAAACAGCGAAAGCGTGATACCCACCAAGGTGGATGTCACCAGAGACAGGATGAGCTTAGTGGAAATATAGCTGCGAATCTTTTGTTCGATTTCCCAGTAGATCACATTTTTGACAACTGTTCTGGGATCACGACCAGCCAGTAGAAAAATGACGAAAATCGCGACGAAAAAGGAGGTCGTTGTGAAGCTGAGCGCGGTTTGCATGGTACTGACGGCAATCGATTCCACGGAGGTTTTCATGTAGTCAATGGTTGTTTTTTTCAGAACGTTGAGATCAATGCCTATTTTTTGATACCAGCTTGTTTGCGGTTTTTTCGCTACCGCTGGTTGAGCAGTATCGCTGGATGTTTCTTCCGGGGCAGCAGCCTCTTTTTTTTCTTCTATTTCCTCATCTTTGGTTTGGGTTTTGGTTTTGGAGTCCTGCTCAGGATCACCAACATCTTTGGCCATATCAAAGGCCGAACTAATAAAAATTCCGAGTTTTTCGCTGTATTGCGATTCCGCCGTAGCAATCACCTGTTGAGTCGAATAAATCAAAACCAGACTGAGCACAAATCCGGCTGATAGTACCAGTAGCAGTGTAACACTGATCGCAACAATCTGAGGAAATTTCATTTTCAAGACGAGTAAGTCTACTATGGGTGTGACAATCGTTACGATGAAAATCGCAATCACAAATGGAATCAGCACTGCTTTCGTAATATAAAATACACCTGTCAACGCGATGATCGCAAGTAGCATCAAACAGCCTGTGATTACCTTGGCCTGTTCGTCTGAGGGTTTCAGAGAAGTTGACATGCGGAGTGCCCTTTGCTGTTGAGTGATATCTTCAGTACGAAAAGGTGAGTAATCCTGGGGAAGTATGTTCCGAAAAACACGCAATTCCATTCAGGATGCGTAAGCGCACGATACTGAGAAAAGCAAAAGATGCAAAGAGAAAAACTGTGATTAACGGCGAATTTGGCGCAGGTATTTGATAAATTGCTGATCAAGGCGACTGAGATCATTCCCAAAAACAGACTGAAAGTCCGTGAGTCGCTGCTCGGGGGTAGACCAGATCAGAGGTTTCTTGCCGGAGATGAGTTTCAGGTATTCTTTGTAAAGGTTGCGTTTGGTTTTCATCAAAAAATACGAGAAGGCCCAGGCTTCAGAATAGGTATCGAGTACTTTCTCAGGATCCTGAAATCGTTGATCCGTCATGATCAGGGTCTGCAGTGAGTCAGCGGGTCTGCGCGAGCGGGCGTAGTCTTGAAATTGTCTCAGTCGCCAGGGATTCGGCTTGCCAACGGTGCGCCAACCAGTTTTGCTTTTTAAATCAGGCGTTTCGAAATAGGTGGCCATCCCCTCTGTCAGCCAGAGCGGGTTGTCGGCAAAGCGAGTGTGTAGACCTACATTGAAGGCAATCTGATGTGTGCATTCATGAATGATGGTTGCGACATTGAAAGGAGACTTGCTTAATTTTCGCAAGATGTCTGCATTCGTGAACGCGGGCGGCTCATTCGGCGAGGCTGTCAAATCGTAGAGTACCATCCGGTTCGACTGAATGGAATAAAACCCATGAACGGCGGCATTGTCTTTCCCTAGAACCTGACTGGCGTACTGTTCGAAGTTCGCACGGTTCTTGAAGATGACTGCAATCAAAGGAACTTCGGGATCATGCAGCGGGAGTTCTTTACTGTCCCATTGATTATGAAGCACGTTATACAAACGCTCGAAGAGATAGTTGCACCACTTTGAATAACGCTTGCCTGCCTGACTGCAGATGGTGAAGTGTTTGGTTTGCGTGACGCTAAAGTCGGAACCATATTCAGCAATGAGTTGCTGTTCGAGTTCGGGAAGCTTAAGGGGAGTAAAACTTTGATCGAGTGCCCGCTTCTTTTTGAGTTGTTGTGGTGTGGCAGTCAGTAAGCGCCCATCGCGCGTCAGCATCACAACGCCACCATCCTGGGCTTCGAGAATTTGTGCCGCCTGAATGGTCTGTTCCTGCTGACGTTCATCAAGGTAAATAAATTCGAAGAGACGTTGCTTTGCAATGTCCTTAGAATCCGATTTGGCTGGAGTTTGTGAATACAGCAGGTTGTTACTGCAAGTGCAGTAGACGCAGAGTAAAACGAGGGGAAGAAGTAGACCATATCTAACTATATGCAGCCCGTGTTTCGCTTTGAAGTCTCTCCACGCCATATCAGTCTTTCTGCGCAAAAGGGAACGGTATCGTTCCAGAATAGGGAGCAGAGAGGCTGAAGTCGATCCCTATTTTTTGACGAGTTTGTCTTTTCCTTCAGTATCGGTAACCGTTAGATAAATCACGTTTGATGCATAGTTAGTCGTAATGGAAAATGTAATTCCCACGCGCGCCATCGCAGCAAATGGGAAACGCTTGACGGGTGTTGCTTTTTTGGATGCCTCAATCACCAGCGTTCCTTCCAGTGTTTTTCCGGCCAGGCGTGTTTTACTTTTCTTGGAAAGCGTGACTCCCGGCGGAAGCTGTTCACCAAATTTTGATGTGAAGTACATAAAGGATGTCGCGAGCGTGACCGGGTCTTTATAAAATTCGCTGCGTTTAATTTTGACTTTAATTTCCGCCGATTCGCCAGGCTTTAAGACGATTTCGCTGGGCGTAGCCGTGACTTCGAGCAGATCGAGCGGCTTGGTGACTCCGATGATAGATGTTTTAATCGGCCAGCGTGCCTGTCCGCCTCCGCCTGACTGAATTTCACACGTGATGCGACCATAGCGAACGATTTCCCGTTCTTTTCCGTCGGAGCCTGGAATTTTTGCCTTGCCCGATATTTTAACGAGTGACGCATTGATGGGAGCATCCTTGGCAGCTTTCAGAATCAGGCCACAGTCATTCACTCCGGCAGGCAAAGTCACAGGTTCCAAGGTAACCCCTTTGGGCAGCCCTTCGATATTTATTTCAATCGGGCCGGTAAAACCGTTCAATCGTTTGACCTTGCCAAACCAGAGCATATTCGTTCCGGGAGCAATTTGGGCGTAGTAATATTCGCCGTGCACTTCAAACTCCGGGCCACTCGGTTGAGCCGACAGATGGTAGGCAAATCGCTGGCCTCCTCGATCATGCAGATCGCGTACGGTAACAAAGTATTCACCATCAGCGGGCGCCTTAAAATAGAATTCTGAGTCCTTGGTCTGGAGAACATCATCGGCTTCTGTCGTGGCGCCACCGTTAACAAAGATCCGGTGTGCTTTTCCTTTAGCATCGTGAACTTCCATAACACAGTCCAGGGGGAGATCTATGCGGCTCGACATCAATTTAAAATAGTAATACTGATCTTTTTTCACTTTGAATGAATAGTAATGCGTCTGTTCCGCTTCAGTGAGTTGTGCACTCACTCCGACGGGAAAACTCAAAGGAAATGCTGTTTTGGTAGAAATATTTGTACCTGATGCAGTGACCTGGGGATCATCGCTGATGAGCGTCCAGACGGGATTGGTTTGACCGTCTGGTGTTTTAAACGTGCGTTGAGCCCATCCGGTTTCTTTAGCACTGGCAGCAGAGAAGCTGACTTTCTGCTGGCCTTTCAAAGCGTGTCCCTGCAGTTTGATTTCAGCGGTTTTGCCTTTCTGAACCGCTAAGGGCATTGTGTGATAAACAAAAGGCGTATCACTTACTTCAATACAGTAAGCATATTTTCCGCTGCCGACATAACGGGCATCTCGAATTTCAAAAACGTATTCACCATCTGCGGGTAACTTATAGGTGATTAGTGAATCAGATTTCACGAAGTTATCATTCTGAGCAACAATTTGTTTCTGCGGCCCATATAAAGTCAGAATGGAATCCATGAGATAGACGCCCGAAGTCTGCATGGTATGAATGGCCTCGGTTACGCGCTGTGCATAAACCTGCAAAGTGATTTCCTGCCCTTTTTTCCCAGTGAATTTATAACAGTCTAGATCTTCAGTTCTTTCACAGATTCCACATACCGTTGAAGGGATGGTCACGACTTGTGCGGTATCGAATGTGTTGTTGTCTTTCTTTTCCACTTCTTCGATGACCGGGAAAGGTGTAATCAGTAAATGGGAGACACTGGAGACGGCCTGATCTGTCGCTACACGACATTCATAAATACGTGCGGGTTGATTTTTGGGAACTTCGATATCAAAAGCAAAGGGAGTACCTACTGAACCACGACCTCGTCGCGGTGCCGCCTTAGGCTTAGGCTCGGCAAACTTGATTTTGATACCGGGTTGATCAAAAAAGACGGAATGAGTGCCATTCAGAGTATAGCTGCTATGAAGTTGTACTTTTCGCTTATCCCCTTGTTGAACGGCAGCAGGTTTAAACGCTACCAGTTGACGAAACCCGATTTTTGACGGTGGCGGCGTTTTCTTTTCGTCCGCAGCATTCAACTGAATTGAAATGACGAAGAACAGGCTCAAAGTTAAAAATGAAGCAGTAATGCAGCGCATCGGTTTGTCCTGAATAAGATCAAAAGTATGCCTGAAAAACAGGGACGCCCCTGGAGGACCAAGTCCAGAGGGGCTATCACCATCAAATAAAGAAGAAGCGTTTTCGCGAATTAACCCATCAATTCCGGAATAGGTTGTCCTTCATTGACAACTAAAGGACGTCCATCCTCGGGAGAGATAAAGTAATGATCCAGATTCACTCCCAATTTGGTGTAAATCGACGCCGCAACGTCTTGGGGATAGTACTCTTTTCCGACGGGTCGTGAGCCGATGTCATCGGTGGCTCCTACAACCTGACCTGCGGGAGTGCCGGCACCGATCATCATCATTGTTGATGCAGTTGCCCAGTGATCGCGACCAGCGGCGGAGTTGATCACAGGCGTCCGCCCGAAATCGGTCAGCCAGACAACCAGCGTGTTATCTAACATGCCGCGCTGTTTCAAATCGAGAACCAGCGACGTTAATGCCCGGTCAAACGGAGGCAGTGAACCACGCAATGATTTAAAGTTATTGGTATGCGTATCCCAGCCACCACTGCTGACGGTGACAAATCGCGAACCGGATTCAATGAGTCGACGGGCCATGAGACAACTTTGACCTAGATAGTGACGTCCGTAGTTATCACGGGTCTTATCAGATTCCTTACTGAGATCAAATGCATCCTGAGTATCAGCAGAAGTAATCATGCTGAAGGCATTTTGATAGTGAGCATCAGAAGCTTCAAACGCATTTTGATTCTGATCGGCCTGACGTTGTAAAGTATCAATGGCCTGCAATGCCTGTTTGCGTCGTTTCATCCGATCAATGGAAATGCCTTTTGGCGGCGAGATATCACGAACGGTAAAGCTTTTGGAATTCGGATCCCCGGGAATTTCGAACGGGTTGTACTGCAGACCAAGATAACCTCCCAATCCGCCATTAAATCGACGGTCCACATGATTTCCAATTTGAATATGCGGAGGAATGTTCGTTTTAAAACCTTTGGTTTTTGCAACGACTGCCCCATAGCAGGGGTAGGTCACTGAGGCGTTAAATTTATGTCCCGACAGCATGAAAGCGTCGGCCGTTGAGTGCGAACCATTTCGCGGATTGAGATTCCGCATGATGGTAAATTCATTCGCGTGTTTTGCGAACAGTGGCAATTGATCGGAAAACTGATAACCGGGCAGAGCCGTACTGATAGCTGAAAAATCGCCACGTACATCAGCGGAGGCATTTGGTTTTGGATCGAACGTGTCATGGTGACTCGTGCCGCCGCGCGTCCAGATCAGAATGCAGTTGGTGTCATTTTTGGGATCTGTCAATGCACCAGAATCGTTCCCGTTTGAAGCATAAGCCTGACCACGCATCGCTGAATCCAGAGTGACTCCAAAAGCACTCAGCGCACCAACTTCCAACAGAAATTGACGACGGCTTCCCGTTTCACAGTTGGAAACGTTTTGTGGGAATAGCTTCAGCATCAGAAACTCCTTCGGTGGCAGGGCCCTGTTCTGGCAGGAATCGATTTGGAGGGACAACGATAGCGGTGTTATTTTTCGGCAAGATAACTAACGTAATTGTAACCATTTATATAAGGTAGGCAAATATAAAATCGGTTTCAAGGACGGAAAATAATCAGACTGAAATGGACCTTCCCAATAATCAATCCTTGATCACTTTAAATTATAGGGGTAAAATAGGCTCAGCTGGTACTTTTCCAATTCTGAATAGTGAACAAAAATTAACACCACGCTCCTCAAACATAATGAAGAGATTTGCTAAAAAGCAGAGGTTTTTTTTGCTTTTGTTTTGTTTTTTAGTATATTTAAGTATAAATGGTCATTTATGTCAGGCCATCACATTCCCCCCGCTACCACACTCGACCTGCCAACCCTGCCTATATAATATGCTGACTTGCAAAATACGCTAACCTGCAACGTCATACATTTTCCGGTGAGAATAAATTCTGTGAAGAGGGAATTCATTCTGAAGGAAAACTGCAAACATGAAGAGAGTTAATCTCATGATGGACTGTAAAACTCACTTGAAAAGAAATCCCATGTTGAACCGATTTTCGATGCTTGCCATGTTTGCGGTTTGCGGTTTGATGTGGAATGCAGGTGAGGCTGCCGAACCACCGTTTCAGGTCTCTCCGGAAAAAACTGAGCTTTGCGGACTGCTGGATTATTTTCAGATTCAGATTCCCGTCCTGGCAAACGGAAAACTGGTGGGAGACCTGACGCATGCGGCGAAGTATACCAGCCTGACTCCCGAGGTACTGGAAGTAAATTCAGAAGGTCTGGTGAGTCCCCTCAGATTTGGCAAGGGAATAATTCAGGTTGAACATGCTGGTAAGCAGCGCAAAATTTCCGTTGAAGTCAAAGCCAGACCCAGTGGCAAAAATGCCAGTTTCGTCATGGATGTTGTACCAGTCCTGAATAAAGGGGGCTGCAGTCTAGGAGGTTGCCATGCATCGCAGTTCGGTAAGGGTGGGTTTAAGTTATCGTTATTCGGGTATGCTCCCGAGCAGGATTATCCTGCGATGGCTCGCGATGACCGCCAACGCCGCATTTCCATTTTGCAACCCGAAAAAAGTCTGATCCTGCAGAAAGCGTCGATGGCTATGGCGCATGGCGGGGGGAGACGGTTTGCGAAAGATTCGTATGAATACCGGATAATGCATACGTGGATTACAGAAGCGGTAACGGAAATCGATGTAAAGGAACCCAAAGTAGTAGGCATGGAGCTGATCCCCATGTCGCGACGTTACAAAAAAGGGGACGTGCAGCAATTACGGATCATCGCAGAATATAGCGATGGTACCAAACGGGATGTGACCGCTCGCGCGCAGTATGACAGTTTGGTAGAAAACATTGCCACGGTCACTCCTCGGGGAAAAGTCGAAATTCAGGGACCAGGCCAGACAGCCATTATGGTGCGTTATATGGGTCAGGCCAAAGTTTCGACGGTCATCTCGCCTTATAAAGAGAAGGTAAACCTGGCTGAATTCAAGCCAAATAACTTTATCGATGAACATATTAAAAAGCGGTTTGATGAACTCGGGTTGGAACCCTCTTCACTCTGTACTGATGAAGTCTTCATTCGCCGTGCATTTATTGACACGATTGGTACTTTACCTGAACCAGAAAAAGTGAAAGCGTTTCTGTCTTCTAAAGCGCCCGATAAGCGCAGTCAGTTGATTGATGAATTACTTGGGTTGACCGGTGATCCGGCCCGCGATCTTTATATCGAGCCGTGGAGTGCTTATTGGGGCATGAAGTGGGGAGACCTGCTGCGAAACAATCGGAATAAAGTCGGCGATGGTGGCATGTGGGCATTTTCCAACTGGATACGTCAATCATTACGCGAAAATAAACCCGTGAATGAATTCGTGAGTGAAATCATTACCGCTCAGGGTTCGATCTACCAGAACGGTCCTGCCAACTATTTCAAAATTGCGACTAAACCTGAAGATCTGGCTGAAGCAACCTCGCAGATCTTTTTAGGGGTTCGCCTGCAATGTGCAAAGTGCCATCACCATCCGTTCGAAGTTTACAGCCAGAAAGATTATTACAGTCTAGCCGCTTTCTTCACGCGGGTTGGCAACAAAGGCAGTGTCGATTTTGGTGCTTTGGGAAAAGATACCATTATCAAAGTCAAAAGCAGCGGGTCGATCCGTCATCCACGCACAAGGAAAAATATGGAGCCCACTCCTTTATTGGGAGAGCCGATCGACGTTTCTTCTTATCGTGATTTTCGGCGGCCATTGGCACGCTGGCTCACTGCTCCCAATAATCGCCTGTTTTCACGAAGTATGGTGAATCGCTTCTGGTCCTATTACATGGATACCGGATTTGTTGTGCCCATTGATGATATGCGGGAAACAAACCCGGCTTCTAATCCGGAGTTGCTTGACGCATTAGCAGATCACTTTGTGGATT
Organism: uncultured Gimesia sp.; assembly: GCF_937910335.1. Lineage (GTDB taxonomy): Bacteria > Planctomycetota > Planctomycetia > Planctomycetales > Planctomycetaceae > Gimesia. The sequence goes on from NZ_CALEMX010000015.1 coordinate 9,507, forward strand.
CCGGGTATAATCTGAAAGAGTTAATGCGTGCGATTATGAATTCGCGGACCTACCAATTGTCATCTGAGCCACGCCCGGAAAATGTCGCGAACACCCGATTCTATACGCAATACAACGTGAAGCGATTACCGGCAGAAGTCATGCTGGATGCTCTGGACGATTTAACGGGCGCTCAGGAACGGTTCCGTGGAGTGCCTCAAGGAACGCGGGCCATTGAGCTGCCGGATCCGAATTATGCTTCCTACTTTCTGGATACACTGGGGCGGCCCAAACGCGTAATTACATGCGAATGCGAACGAACCAGTCAGCCCAATCTGTCTCAGGTTTTGCAGGTTGCCAATGGACAATTAATCAATACGAAGTTAGCCACGAAAAATGGTCGCATTGAGCAGTTGTTAAAAGCGAAAGCTGCCGACCATGATGTCTTCAAAGAAATGTATCTGGCGGCCTATAGCAGATTTCCAACAAAGCAGGAACTGGCAAACTGCGACCAGATTGTGAAAAGCTCCAAGGATAAACGAGAAGGATATCAAGACGTGATGTGGGCCCTCAGTAATAGCCGGGAATTCCTGTTCAACCACTAAATCGTTGATCTTACTTTCTCGGTCAATCGCGCTCAGTCAATCGCGTTAATTATTTGTCCTGTTTTTTCTTCGCTTCTGCCTGTTTCCGATAATATTCGGAAAGAATTTTGCCTTCGTATCTGGCAAACTCCCAGGCGGGCCAGCGGGGCGCTTCTGCCTGGACCTCTTCGAAAATTTCCTGCATCTGTTTTTTCATTTGTTCGAAACGTTTTGGTTCACTCTCAGAACGATCCGTGGTTTCGGCGATATCACTCTGAATGTGGTACAGTTCAAATTCGGCCAGCTTCGCCTGTTTGACATTATCGATTGCCTGTGTTGTAATTCCGCCAGAAGGTTTCAGGCTCGGTACATCCAGCCGCGCCAGTAGTTTCCATTCACCATCGCGGATTGCAACCTTCTCTGCATTGTTCGCTCGATTAAATTGCCAATACAAAGGTTTTGTGCGTTTGAGAGATTTCCCTTTGAAGACCGGCAGCACATTGGTGCCATCCAGTACACGATCTGTCGGCACGGGAATATCAGCAACCGCACACAAGGTGGGCAGGATATCGAGCCCGCTAACGGGAATATCACTGGTGGTTCCCGGTTTCACATGCGCGGGCCATTGGACAATGCCGGGCACCCGAATACCACCTTCATAGGTGGCCCCCTTTTTATCGCGGAGCGGTCCTGAAGAACCGTGTGGATGCCGTCTTGTGATTGCCGGGCCATTATCACTGGTAAAGATGATGAGCGTATTGTCGCGCAACTTTTGGTCGTCTAATGTTTTCAGGATGCGACCAAAGGCATCGTCCATCTGGGTCACATTACCGTGGTGTGCAGGTAGTGTTGAATCTTGGGGAGCCGGATAGAGTTTTCTGAATCGTTCTGCACTGGCGATGGGTTCGTGTGGTTCATGAAAACAGACAAACATAAAGAATGGTTTTTCCTTGTCTCGCAAATTCGTCAGCCACTGTTGTGCTTCATCTGCCACCAGCTGTGCAGCGTAACCTTCCTGCCTGCCAACGGGTTTACCGTTTCTCACGAAGTTAAAAGGATTTTCATGAGTTGGTAATGCATTGTTTTGTGTGGAAAACCAGTGATCAAATCCATGATCTGACGGCTGAGGCTGACCCACCAGATTAAACATACCATTCAAATGCCATTTGCCTGCATGGCAGGTCGCATAACCGGCTTGCCTTAACAATGTGGCAATTGTGATTTCCTGCTTACGCACATGCATCGGGGAATACATGGGAATCCAGTTATAAACGCCGACGCGAAAAGGAGTCCGGCCCGTCATCAACCCCGTTCGTGAAGGAGAACAATTTGGGTGTGCTGAATAGCAACTGGTCAGCTTGAGACCTTCTGTGGCAAAGCGGTCGATATGGGGACTTTTGATGACCGGGTGACCATAACAGGCCAGATCACCATATCCCAGATCATCGCAGAGCACGACCATTATGTTAGGACGTTTTTTAGCCTTAGTCTGTTCAACAGCCTCTGCTGCGAACAACTCTGTAGTCAATAACAGAGTTAGAATGAATGCAAGCGCATATTGAACGATTGGCATCTCAAGTTACCTTTCTGAACCGGGCTTTCTGAACGGGGAGTCTGTCTCTTTTGCAAAAGCGATAAGTCAGGTGTCATTTTCCATTCTTCTTAAGTTATACTTAAAAGGAATTGGATCAGAAAAGCAACTTCAGCAGGGAATTTGAAATAAAAGAAGCCCCTGACACAACAGATCGTGTCAGGGACTTCTTTCGTCCACTCTTGATTATTTAGATAACAGATCAACTGAAACCGGAGAGGCTAAGTCGACTCTCTATAGCGAGTCCAGTTTCACACCATCTACTGTCGATTCTGAATTATTTCCTTTGATCTCGCCAGTGGCTGGATTATAAATCCATCCGACAATTTCGGTACCATCTTTGGCTGTTTCATCGGGAGCCGTACCTGGGACGTCTGCCACAATCATAATACCACGACCACCCGTATAAGGGTTGGCAGGAATCGATCCGATCAGGTAAGGACCCAGTGGTTTGGTGCCGACAGCGCCTGTAGTTCCATCTTTGTCGCTGGAAAGCAGCAACGCATTACGGAAATCATCCGTTTTTGTTGAACCATGTGCAGGATATTTACTGTTATGTTGAAACTTGTATAACTGGAGCTGACTACGCAGGGTCTGTAAATCTTGAACGAGTACAGACTCTTTGGCATCTTCATTTGTTGATGTAAATTGTGGCAAGACTGTTGCAGCTAAAATGCCTAAAATCACGACTACTATCAGGACTTCGACAAGGGTGAAACCCGAACGTCTGCCTTTACCTTTATGCTGTATTGTTTTATTCATTGCCTTCTCCGAGATTTCCGAATGTGCCTGTCACATTGTCTAAATTTAATAGTGAATAGGGATTTTCTAGTTTCTCTTTCCTCTCAGGAAAGTATCAGGCCCCTAGATACCTTAGGACCAGATATGTTTAGTGTTGATAATTTTTAATATCACACATCAGATCCTGCATCACATTTTCCCCCCTTAGAAGGGATGCCGACTAAGCGGCCATCGAAAATCTATGTTTTTTACTCGTGTAGTCAATTTTATTTTAAGAGAATTCAATCTTCGGCCACCGACTTGTAACGGATGCAGTGATTGAGCTGATTTTGAACGCTATTTTTGAAGAAAATATGAGAAAACGGATGCCAAATTGAATCATCTTATTAAAGAACTTGGAAAACCTGTTATGTTGATTTCTCATAAACATACTGATTGTCTGGATTGTAACTTTTATGTTTTTCGCTTCCGTTTTAGAACGCCAGCACATTCAATCGACGGAAATGTGTAATGGTACTTCTATCTAGTGCTCTTTACTTGAATTGGTACGAGGCGACCTGTCCCTGTTGTACATTCTTTGGAAAAATGTAACATGCCGTTTATGACTACGTTACTAAAACAAGTCCTCATTTTGATGCTTTTGCAGTAATCGGTATGGGCCGATTCCTTTCTACAATGTGATTTCTCCAAACGATTTCAGGTCCAACTTACAAAAGGCTCAGTGATCGGTGAATCGAGTATTCGCGAACATACCATTGTTTGGCATCCTCCAAACAAAAAATACTACCTGCTCGCAGATGTCATTCCTTTAATTAGTAAACACCATCCCAATACCTATGAATCGGAAATCCATCTTTTTTCAAGTAAAGATTTATCGGATTGGAAGTACCATGGTATTGCCATCACCAAAGGAAAGACTGAAGGGGATTTTGATCGCCATGGTGTCGCGAGCCCTGTTATGGCTACGTTACAGAACGGAATCATCTACTGTCCCTATAGTGCGCGGAAGACGAAAACATTTACCCAACGAAGTGTTGGTTTAGCTTATTCATTTTCCGACCCTGAAAAAATCCCATGGAATAAAACAGCTCGACCTATTTCAGATCTTCCGGGAGAAGATGATGACGTTGCCATCATTACAGCTGAAAAAGGAGTCAAATTTCATCTCTATCATCGCAGTACAGGACCAGAGGGATATCAGATCGTGCATAGTGAATCTACAAGACCTCTGAAAGAATCTTCCTGGACGAAAGCGGTTCCCGTTTCTGAACGACCAAAGACGGTTCGTGCACAAGAACTGACTGGAGCGATTCTGATTGAAGGCCTTTATCACTTATTCGTGATCGAGCATTTATACAAAGGGGGAGTGAAAATTGCCCATCTTGCTTCACGCGATCCGGCAGGACCATTCCACTCCTTCCAGAAAAATCAGAGATACCTCAAAACGAGCGAACAACCCAAACAGGCCATTTATAGTGGCCATATCACTCCCGTCATGAAAGACGGACACATCAGTGCTTTTTTCTGGACGGCACATCAACGGGGAAAGCGGTACGGGCTTATTGGTCATCCCGTTCTCAAAAAATAAATTTAAGAGTTGCCAACCATACGAGAAGCAATGATTTCGAGAATCTGATCAAATAAAACAAACCAGCAGAAGAAATTCTACTGGCTTGTTTGTGGTTTTCATGAGCGGTGTTTTACTTAATGCACGCGTTGGCCGGGCACGGCACCTTCATCTGGTGTGAGCAGAAAAACGTCTTTTCCACCGGGACCGGAAGCCAGGACCATGCCTTCGCTGATGCCGAATCTCATTTTGCGAGGTTTCAGGTTGGCGCAACAGATGACCAATCGCCCCACCAGTTCTTCCGGATTATAGGCACTCTTAATCCCAGCGAACACATTACGGCGCTCGTTGCCTCCCAGACTTAAAGTGAGCTGCAGTAACTTATCTGCTTCGGGAACCGAGTTGGCTGCCACAATGCGTGCCACACGCAGGTCTACTTTTACAAAGTCGTCAATCGTGCATTCTTCGGACATCGGCTCCTGTGTAAGTGCCTCTCCGCCGTCGTTCCATTGTGAAGCGTCTGCTTCCGTATCGGCGGCCTCGGCTTCTGCTTTCACTTCATCAGTCATGGCTTGTACCTGTTTTTCTTCAATACGTTTAAATAGATGTTTAAATTTATTGACCGCCGTTCCGGTTAACGGCGTCTTCGCTTGATCCCAGTTTGTGATCGGATCGTTCAACAGCTCTCCCGTCTGTTCGGACAATTGGGGAAGCACGGGAGTCAGATAGACAATGATCTGCCGAAACAGATTCAAGGCTATTGTACAGATCTCCTGCAATTCTGTCTGACGACTTTCGTCTTTGCGCAGCTCCCACGGTTTTTGATCTTCGACATATTTATTGGCGCGGTCTGCCAGTGCGAGAATTTCTCTCATCGCGCCATTATAATCGCAGGCCTCATAAGCGGCTGCGATGGTCTCGCTACGACTGGCTGCGTACTCAAACAGACCGCCATCCTCCGGATACGTTTCGGAAAGCCCGGTGTTGGCGACAAACTTCGCGGAACGGCTGGCCAGATTGACCACCTTGCCGACCAGATCCGAATTCACCTTCTGAATGAACTCTTCCAGGTTCAGGTCGAGGTCATCCAGTCTCGGTCCCAGCTTGGAAGCGTAGTAGTAACGCAGGCAGGCGGGATCGAGATGATTCAGATAGGTGGCCGCATTGATAAATGTGCCTTTGCTTTTAGCCATCTTTTCGCCATCCACACTCAGGAAACCATGAATGTGAACTTTTTCCGGCAAATTGAAGCCGGCGGTTTTGAGCATCGCGGGCCAGAACAGAGTATGGAAGTAGGTAATGTCTTTACCGATGAAGTGATGGACTTCAGTTTCCGGATTCTTCCACCACTTGTCAAAGTCTTCCCCGTTTTTCTCACACCATTCAAGTGTAGAAGCAATATAACCAATGGGGGCATCAAACCAGACGTACCAGAAGTTGCCCGGACTGTCTGGAATTTCAAAACCAAAGTAAGGTGCGGGTCGTGAAATATCCCAGTCGCGTAGTGGGTCTCCCAGAAAATGCCCTTTGAGATAGTTGGCGACTTCGGTTTGCAGATGCTGACCGGATTGTGTCCATTCTTCGAGAAATGCGTGCAAATCTTCAATGCGGACAAACAGATGATCGGCGGTGCGGATTTCTGGTGTGGTATTGGAGAGCGTACTCACCGGATCAGTCAGGTCGGCGGGTGTGTAAGTACTGCCACATTTATCGCAGTTATCACCGTATTGATCTGCGCAACCACATTTGGGACAAGTCCCTTTGACAAAGCGATCTGCCAGAAACGTATTTTCCTGAACGTCGAATAATTGCGTGACTTCTTTTTCATGAACCAGGCCGGCGTCACGTAAGGCTGACCAGAACTCGTGACAGAGCTTGCGATTTTGTTCGCTGTTGGTACTGCCAAAGTTATCAAATTCGATATTGAAACCGCTAAAGTCGGCGATATGTTTTTCTCGTACATCGGCGATCAGCGCTTCTTCAGAGCGGCCTTCCTGGCGGGCACGAATCATAATTGCCGTTCCGTGCGTGTCATCGGCACAGAAGAAGCGACACTCATTGCCGCGCAGTCTCTGGAAACGGACCCAGATATCGGTCTGGATATATTCGACAAGATGACCCAGGTGAATATCGCCGTTGGCATAAGGCAGAGCGGCGGTGACTAAAATGCGACGTGAGGTCATGATGATTCCGGTTAACTTGACTCAAAAATTGATACAACTGCTATGTAAACAGACACTTGAAACAGGGGCGGGTTCAGAAGAAACGCCTTCTTTTGATACCCGAAACATTACATTTCCGTTTCTTCAAGTCTGTCTGTATTTCAGGGGGCGTTGATTGTACGCGGGTGGGCAAGATCCCGCAATCCAGCCCAAAAGTGCAGTCTTTACACGACAGGCCCTTTAATCATTAAAGGATCATTCGATGCACAAAGTGCATTCACAAGATCCAGTTGGCTCACGATGCCAAGCTGTTGATCATTCTCGTAAATGGCACCATAAGCGGAAGAGGAATTTCTCAATAGATAGAGTGATTCCAGCATACTGTAATCCGATTGTATCTGAGGCATGTCATA
>NZ_CALEMX010000016.1 GCF_937910335.1 uncultured Gimesia sp.
ATTCAAGCCATATCGCTGCGGATCAACCAACACCGCTGCATAATCATTTTCCGCTTTAACGGTTGCACCCGCGGATTCATCGCCCAGCCAGACTCGAACAAAATAGGTACCCGGCTGCGAAACGGGAAAGGTTGTTGAAAACTCACCCGCTTTATTACCGGGGGACAGTGTCAACGGAATTGGCTGATCATCGCCACGTTCGACTTCACCATAGAGTGTTTGCAGGCCTGGTTCCATTTGTGATTCATCGAGAAAACGAGCCATGATTTTCGCTTGACTTCCGGGCTGATATGTTGCCTGTACTGTAGAAAGACGAAATGGATAGTTTCCACCCAATTGTTTACTGCGACCGGCCCGATCAACGACCCGTGCCCAGAATCCATCAAAAAACTGTTCGTCCAAATATCGCCAACGGTAGGTGCTGTCGAATCCGATAAAGATAGACCAACCTGGGCCCACTCGTTGCGAGGCAATCAGCACTTCTTGTCCGTATTCGTTCCGCATGCGGGGATCGGCATGAACGGCAAGAACTGTTGCTCCCGGTTTTGCTTTCGTTACGGGGAAATGCCAGAACATACCCGGAAGATTTTTCAAAGTTTGTTCGTTCGTCTGACGATCATTGGAAAAAGTAAAAATGGAATCCTGAAATCCCTGTTCGGTTACATCCAGTTTCCAGGGCGATCTCGCACTCAATCGAATTTGCACTTGTGACCGAAACAAGCCCGGTTCTCGAATTACGGGCAGGAGATTCAACCAGCTTAATGAGGGATCAGACTGGCGATCAAACATCCTGGCTGTCTGCATTTCTCCCGCGATATAAACCAGACCGCCACCCGCTTTTGTCACAAAGCTGGTCAAAAGTTCGGGAAAATTAATCGGCCACAATGTCGGATCTGGGTCATATAGAATGACACAGTCATAATCGTTGATTTCTTCCTGTGTGACTGGCAAACGGCGAATAGGTAAATCGCCGGGATGTTCGTACGTTTTATCCGCGGCCATCAGCCAGGAAGACAAATTGATCTGTCGATCTCTGAGAAACGTGTTCCGCAAGAACTGAACTTCGGGAAAAGTGGAACCGGCGATAAATAGCACGTTCAAACGCTGACGGATGACGCGCACTTCAGCCGAAGCCAGATTATCATCTTCGGAGATCTCCGGGCCAGTATCGATTATTTTTGCCCGGAATTCCAGTTTCCCATTTTTGGTTTCACTGAAATCAAACGTTCGAGGCTGTAATTGACCTTCTAGATTGAGCACGATTTCTTCACGTACAAATTCCTGCCATGGACCGCCATTTCTGCGTTTTTCAATCAGCAAAGTCGCTGTTTCTGCCTGCATGCCGCGCGATTCGATATGCACAGTCATTTGATTCGTATCCTGCACAAAGACTACAGGACTGACTTCCAATTCGCTGATCGCCACATTTCGAGGGCCATCTGTTGTCCCCACGCCCACCGTCACGAGAGGAACGCCTTCATCCGAGAGCATTTGCAGCACTTCTTCAGGCGGCTCACCCGCCGTCGATTGACCATCGCTCACCAGTAACACACCTGACAAGGGCATTCCCGTATAAGACAATAGAGCCTGCCTGAGGGAACTGGCGATGGCGGTCGCATTTCCGCCGGTATCCCATTCCTCCGACAACTTTAATGAAGTCGGACCGAACTTGTCGGAAAAACCATGCAAATGAACGTTTCGCGTTCCCTTGGCAGAGAGTTCTTTTAAAAACTGTTCGTTAATCAGTTTTTGCGCCAGTTGCATCCGAGTTAATTTTCGCATGGCATCAGTATTGGCAGACATCCCCAGATTTTGTGAGACTTCCATCGCTTTCTCTTCATCTTTCCAGGCATCTTTTAATGACATGGAAAGAGAAGTGTCTAGCAGAACCAGCAAATGTGAAGGGATTTTTTCCTCTTTACTCAACACGAGAATCGGTTCCAGCAACATTGCAATAACCAGCGAGAGTATCGAAATGCGAATCGTATACAATAAACAACGCCGTCCTAAAGGAACCTGCTGTGCATCGCGTTTGTAAAGCCACCACCCACCAGCGATAAGGACAACCGTTCCCAGTAAGAATAAGAGCATCCAGTCGCCTGTCGGCAGACCGACCCACTGGGCGGACCATTGTCCCCCTTCGGTCCATGACGAAGATTGAATGCCAAATATAAATTCCAGAAACTTATTCAATTTCAAATCTCGCTATTTAACGCCGCCGACCAATCCAAGTCGCCAGCATACTTTCTGAAATCAGACAACCCAGTAAGAGGACTGCCAGATATCTCCATAATTCAGTCCCTTCTGTCGAAAGGTCCATTTCTTTTCCCTGGTATCGAATCAAATTTAATGGCATGCGACCTAAAAATTGTTGTAGTGCCTGCTCATTCATTTTTTTCTGAAGTGAATCGTCGACATTGGCATTGATTGCAAACTTCTGTGTTTGTTCGCTGAGTTGCGAATCCTGCCAGTTCGCTTCGACCACGCCTGCAAATCGAACCGGCGTAGAATTTAACATGGTTTTTGATTCATCAATGGAGCCAAATGTGATATCGAGCGGATCCAATTCTCGATCTAACCAGATTAGTTCACCCGATTGAGGCGCGGTAATTGTTTCCAGTTCGTAGTGAATCGGTTCCCCGGCGATCAGGTTATCTCCACGTTGAATATCTGCTGCTATCTGCTGTGCTGCCACACGCATTGCGAGTACAAAGCTGGCTTCCGCAGGCCAGTCACTCCAGCTTTTATCTGCTGTGATGGTCCAGAATAGAACGCGTCCTTCACCAAAGCGTTTTTCGAGGACCGCTGGCGACTGACTCGCGTCATTCCAGCGTGCCAGCACGCGTACCTTCTGCTGATCGATATTGGGTTGCGTACTGGAATCAATGATCACATCCGCAAAGCGGCGCGGACGAACGCGACTTAGAAGCTCGGGCGTCAACCCTTTCAGGAGTTCGATCGGTGAATCGGCAATCGGTTCGATCACCAGTCCCTGCGACTGTAAATCGCTGATCTGTCGTAAACGCGCTGGAAGCAGACCATTGCCACCCTTAAAGAGACGTTCATTGTAAAGTTCCAGATCACACTGGTCGCCGGCAAAAATCATTAAACCTGTTCCCAGCGCTACGAGTTCTTCCAGCTCTGTAATTCGTTTTTTTGACAACTGATCAACATTCGCCAGAATAATTAAATCGGGGGCTGATAACAGCTGATTTTTCCAGTTCGAACTTTCCGCCTGTGTGACTTGCCAGCTTGAATTTCCGGCCGAAAGCGCCAGCGCCAGAAAATCTGTTTCACTATCAAATGGATTCAACCCGGGTTCTCCATCGACTAGAACTACATCAACCATCTGTCGTACATTAATAACTTTTCGCTGAATATTATCATCCTGCAATTTATCTGTCGGAATACTCAGGGACACAACATGCTGTCCCGGCTGGTCAAATCGCACACTGACGGGAACATTCACTGTTTTATCCGCAGGAATTTCCGGTAGCGATACGGGTGTCACATCTCCATCAACGGTTAGTAGTGCCTGTCCCGACTTGAGTGGTTCATCTCCTGCATTTTCGATCACAGCCGTCATTTTGACTTCTTGATCGACCAGCGCAATCCGACTATCTAATTCCAGCGAACGTAAGACTCGATTACCGGCAGGTTCAGCACCAATATCAATAAAACGCACGGTGACTTGTTCCTGTGACCAGCGATCAAACAAATCTTGCACTTCGACAGTCCAGCCAGCCGCCCAGAGATCGGTAACAATAATCACTTCTTTCACCGGAAATGTTGCTTCCCGTAGCTGTCGATCAATATCCTCTAATGTCGAAATCCAGTGGCTGGCCATCTGACAGCTTGCCAGTTCGTTAATCCGCACGACCAATTTATCACGCTCGTTTTCCTCCAGGTGTGCCATGCGCACTAATGTTTGCGCGGGATTCGATGCCAATACTACCGAAACGGAATCTTGTGGCCCTAACTGATTCAGAATTTGTCTTGCGGCGTTTTTTGCCCGCTCAAATGCTGATTGATCTCCCTCTTGATAAGACATGCTTAACGAATCATCAATGACGATCACGCGGCTGGCTCGGCCTTCCACCGAAAGAAATCCGGCTAGATTGGTACCCGAACTGATCGGGCGGGCGATCGCAAAAAACAAAGCCAATACTGCTAAAGTTCTAATCGCCAGCAGCAACCATTGTTCCAGTCGTAAACGTCGACGATTGGTTTTCAACGTCAACTTCAGATATTCCATCGGCGCCCAGTTCACGCGTGTAAACCGCCGCCGGTTTAACAGGTGAATGATGATGGGGGCGGTTGCCAGAACCGTTCCCGCCAATAAAAGGGGTGCCAGAAAATGCATGTATTGTCTCGGAATTCTCTTTCAGGTTACTGGAGTGATTTCGTTTCAGGGGCAGGGGAGTTCTCTGTATTTTTCTCGCTTTGATTTTCTTTACGAGACGGACTGCCCTGCGAAGACATCCGCCCGCGATGCGTCTTTGCACCTCCGAATTGACGATTATGTAAATAACTGCTTAAGACGGCTCCCAGATTTTCATCCGTCAAGATCTGTAGATAATCAATGCCGCAATATTGACAACGTTGTCGTGTTTCCTGAGTAAACTCTTCCATGGCAGCCTGATAGGCTTTATGAAATGCCCAGGGCTCTGCGAAGATTTCTTCATCCCCTTCAATGTCTTTAAATATCACAGAGTCTTTAAAAGGCATTTCCATTTCATCGCGATGCAGAATATGTGCAACGATGACTTCATGTCCGGCATGTTGGAGCTTGCCGAGCGATTCATAAAACGGGTCTAAAGGTGTCAGTAGATCAGAAAGCACCACAACCACACCCCGCCGATGGATCTGATCGGCAACTTGTGAAACAGCCGGGCCGATATCGGTTTCTCCGATCAATTCAACACGCTGTAACACTTCGATGAATTTTGCCAGATGCGAGGGAGTTCCACCTGTTTTCAGATCTTCCTGAACGCGATCATTCAAAATAGCCAGGCCTACCGCGTCCCGTTGTTTCAATAAAACAGCCGACAGCGAAACAGCAATCGTGGCAGCGCAATCATATTTTGAAAACTCCGGCGCACCGTATTGCATCGAAGCTGAAGAGTCGATAATGAACACCGCCCGTAGATTCGACTCTTCTTCAAATCGTTTGATATAAAACCGATCGGAACGGGCGTACGCTTTCCAATCGAGATTCTTTAAATCATCTCCGGGTGTATAACTTCGATAATCGGCAAATTCAGGAGAGAGTCCGTGCAGAGGGCTCCGGTGCTGACCGGCAATCGTACCTTCCACCGGTTGTCGTGTTTTAAAACCAATCCCGGCGATCCTTCCAATCACTTCAGGATTTAAGTATTCTTTCAAACTGTCCGTCCTTTCCTGCTTCACTCTGATGCAAGGGAGTTTCCTCTATCAGCTTTTCGACGACAGAATCCGCAGTCTGTCCTTCTGATTCCGCGTTGTAAGACAATACAATCCGGTGACGCAAAACCGCTTTCGCCACTGTCTGTAAATCTTCGACGATCACTTCAGGACGTCCGTATAAGGCAGCTCTGGCTTTTGCGGCCAGAATCAACGACTGACCGCCACGGGGGCCAGCGCCCCAGAGAACCCAACGATTGATAAAATCTGGTGCATCTTCGCTATCGCGGCGTGTAGCTCGAATCAGATCCATGGTGTAGTCCACCAGAAAATCACTGATCGGAACACGCCTTACCAGATGCTGTAATTCAAGGACTTCTGCTCCCGTTAACGTCGCCTCAGGTTCTGTCTGATCATCGCCGGTCACTGTTTTATAGATCAATCGTTCTTCATCCCTTGTGGGGTATTCCACGATAATTTTCATCAGAAAACGGTCCAATTGTGCTTCGGGCAGGGGATAAGTGCCTTCCTGTTCAATCGGATTCTGAGTTGCCAGAACAAAAAATGGGCTGGGTAACTTATAGTGTTTTGTACCGGCAGAGATATTCCGTTCCTGCATACCTTGCAACAAAGCAGCTTGCGTCTTGGGTGGCGTACGGTTGATTTCATCGGCTAGTAACAAGTTAGTAAAAATCGGGCCTTCGATAAATTTGAATTCGCGGCTGCCCGTCTGTCGATCTTCATAAATCACATCGGTCCCGGTAATATCAGCGGGCATCAGGTCTGGTGTAAATTGAATTCGACCAAATTCAAGTGAAAGACTTTTCGCCAATGTCGAAACGAGCAATGTTTTTGCCAGCCCCGGTACTCCCTCAAGGATACAATGTCCTCCGGCCAAAATACTGACCAGGAGTTGTTCTACCACATCATCCTGGCCGATGACGACCGTTCGAATTTGTTTGCGAATTCGTTCCTGGGCGGCTCTGAGTTTTTCCAAAGCTTCCATATCTGGTGCTGTTTTGATCTCTGACAAGGTTCGCTCCCCGTTCTACCAGCCTGCAAGGGTGGTTACTTCTGTTTGAAAATCAACGTTGATAAATGGGTAAGTATTTGTAAGGTAGCTGCATTACAATCAAGGCCACGCTTGTCCCGAACACAGGGCCAACCCCATCGCCGTTCCAACTGCCATCCTTTTTTGATTGTGACTTGATCAAGCTGTCACGTTGACCTGGAAAATAGGCATTCCAGTACTCATCGCCTGCCTGATAAAACGCCTGAGAGGCGTAAAGGTTCAAATAAAAATAGTGCCCGGACCGAAAACCATTTTTTCGACTCTTGAATTGACCATACACATATTCCATACATTCCTCAGCCAATGGTGATTCGTATTCTCCCGCTGAATATAGACAGGTAATGGCAGCGGCGGAAATCGGCAAACGCGTATCATTACCGGAATTATAAGAGTAACGGATACCCCCATCCGGAGTCTGACAGAGTTCCAGATAGCGGACAGCATTTTCAATGGTTCCTTTGGGTACCGTAAACCCGGCATTATGTGCTGCACGGAGTCCCTGCATCTGCGTTACGGTAACACTTCCTTCATCACCACCACCGGGAGTATAGATCCAGCCACCTAGATTACTTTGCCCAGACGCAGTCAACTGAATTCCGTTTTTCACGACTTTTCCTATCCGGGCACGTACTTTAGCATCAGTTTCCATACCAAACACACTGGAGAGAAATAAAAGTGAGAAACCATGACCATACATGGGGCGGCCATTTTCTGAACCAGCGGCAATCAGACCATTCTCCTGTGCCTGACTCAAAACGTACTCAGTGGCTTTGCGTACCTGATCTGCATACGGACCACGACTTGATGTATTACCATTAGCTAAAAACGCAATCCCTGCCAGGGATGTCATTGAAACCGGGTACGTACTTCCATCCTGGGTGGTTTGAAAACTGCCTGCCGCAGTCTGCTGCTTGGCCAGATAATCCAAGCCGCGCTTAATCGATTTCACGGTCGCGGGAGTCATATGTCGCGGCAGTAATTCCTCACCTTTCACTACAAAAGGATTGAAGAGAATGAACACGCTTAACAAACAGATTATCAACCGTTGATCGTTTCTCATTTCACTCCCGTGTTCCGTTTTTGTGTCCATATCATCGATTATCGTTTTTTTCTCATCAGTGCAAAATCAGTCGATTGCGTATGTCACACGTACTGCTACCGAAATGGGAATTGCTTTTAACAGCGACGTCGCTTGCTCGTCACTGTTCGTTACATTATTTGCTGATATCATTCGGCCAATGTAGGGATTATAAACTCCGGAACTATTATTCTGACTATCAGACTCGCCATTAATGGAAATCACTTTCCCGAGTTTTACCCCCGTCAGTCGTGCCAACTTTTCTGCCTGTGCTTTGGCATCCGCGATGGCTTTCTGGAACGCCTCTTCTTTCAGTTTTTGTACATTGATAACTTTAAATGTTGCCATCGTATTTTTAGCCGCCGAAGGGTTGTAAACTCCCGGAATACTCTGTGTTTTATTTCCAATAATGACGCCTGCGTCTTTCCCCGAATCGACAATTTTCACAATCGTTTCCAGCAGCTCCTGAGTATTCAGTTTTTCGATCCCCGTGATTCGCAACTTGATTGACTCTGAAACCGAAAGTTCTTGGGCCTGCGTATTATTAACTGCCATTCCACGCATCGCAGCCTGCATCTGGCTTGCCGTCATTGCAGAATAGAGAGACATTCCATCTTCGACGACCTCTAGACCGGGTATTTTCAAGTTTTTGAAAGCCGCTTCTGCTCTGCGACGATTGCCATGAAACTTGGTTACAGCATCTCCTGCCAATTGCCCCTGACCAACAATCAATCCCGTCAATTCCACGACGGAAGGCCTGGCTTCGACTTTTCCAACCCCTATAACGCTGATGCCGTTATTCTCTGCAGCGAAAACAGTCAGCTCATTTGTATTACCGGATAGGCACCCGATCAGAGTAAGAAACATCATTCTTTGCATCAGATGTGCTAAGTTGCTCATTTGAGATCCATGATCAATTATTAAGTAAATTGCTGTTTTTAGGGGCTATTTTTTTGTTACCCACGTCTTTTTTTGACTGTTGTGTACTGATGGGATAGGCAGTTACCGCCTGATTGGAAACACAAATCAACAATCCATTGCGTAAGTCAATTGCTCCCCCGAGAGACGTGAGATCACTACCACGGTAGATATTGACAATGTCACCATTTGTTTTGGAAATTTCAAAAATCCCCCGACTTGTAAATACCCAGGCATCGTTCGGGTCAATCAGTGCACTTAGTCCACCGGCAGCAACAGGCAGCGAAACGGCCCAGTTCAGTTTACGAGATTTTCGATCGATGGCTTCCAGTTCTTTCGACATGATGTAAACATTCTTCTGATCAACACCCACAATCTGAGCAGATACTTTGACCGGACGCTTCCAAATTACTTTTTTCGCAGACAAATCCAAAGCATAAACTTCATTGGCACCGGCTTCTTTGAAATAAAGCAGATTCTGATCTCGAATCATCTGGCCATTGGTGTGTAATTCGGTTTCTTCTTTTATGGCATAGTAATAATAATTTGTATTTGTCTGATTCGACTTGTAGGGATAACGGAAGACCCAATTGATGGTCTTTAATGGAATCGAAACTTCAAATAAAGCCCCATTATTGGTCAGAATGAATAAAGAGTCTCCCTGTTTCTGCAACAGTGGAACTGGCATGATTTGCATTCCGTTGTTTGAATTTCCTGAAACAACCGAACCTAAAGGAATCGACCATTCCTTTTGGCCTGTTTTCAAAGAAAGACTATTCAATTTAATCAACTTATTATTTTGCGCATGAGAAACAACATAAATATGATTTCCCTCCACGAGTGGTTTTGAGATAAAACTTTCAGTCCCCACCTTAGCCGTCCAAAGCGTTTTTCCGGAATCTGCCTGATATGCTACTAAACGATATGCGGCTCGAGATTGATTCATCTCTTTTTCTGGAACCAAAGTGGCCAAAAGAGTATTGCCACTGACAGTAATGTGATATTGCTTCAATTTACTGGATCGGTGAAAACTGTAATTACTAAAGTGTTTTCCGAGATCCGTAAACTTTGCATTTCTCCAGACTAATTTTCCGGATTGTAAATCAAGAGCAAAACAAACGCCGTAAAAATTGATGTAAGCACGTTTCTCATCCACAGCCATTGCAGGAACAAAAGTCAGATACGATTTACCACGCCCATAGTAATCCGTTTGGGATTTCACGATCGCTTGCGATGCAGTCTTGTCCAGATACGTCAGTTTCCAGCGCGGTTTATTTTCAGGCTGCTGGAGTTTTACAGGTTGACTGATGAGCCTGGGAACGGTGTCTGCTAGATTCAGGGAAGGGGCTGCTTTTACAGGCTCCTGGGCAATTAGCGACTTCAAATACACGACGGGATCAGCTGAATTGCCTCCCAGAGTTATCTTTTTACCGGGAAACTGTTGTGAAATCACCTGGATATTTGAAGCGGCCTGATCGGACTGACGGCTTCGAATCAATGCCAAAGCGTACTTGACGTTGATATCAATCTCGACAAGATTCGTATCAGGGTGATGATCCAGTATCAATCTCCAATAACGTGCTGCGCGAGTAAATTCCCCTCGTTCAAAAGCATCGTTTCCCAACAAGTCAGCAACATCATCACCAACCGAAGTTAAAAAGAATTGGGAAAAGATTTTTTTCGCATCGCTGATTGCCTGAGGTGTTTTAAACTCGGACTGAGATGGCAATTCTTCAAACTGCTTTCGTGCTTTTCCATCGAAAAAGAGTCGAAACGCTTCGCGACCTTCCGCTGGTAAAGAGATCAAAGCCATAAATATTCGATCTTCTGCATCGACCAGAAATCCCTCTGTCGTCGGAAGTAAAGGCGAAGTCGATTTTGTCTCCGAAAGCTCTTTGATTGTGGTCAATGCTTTTTCCCACATTCGATGCCGAACATAGCGTTCATAATCGTCGAGCAGGTTCAGCTTCTTTTCGTCAACAGAGATACTAAAACCCGGCATTTTATGCGGGGAAGTACCATCATTTCCTGCAGCATCTGCTGCAACAGCGCGCGCTTCGCCAACGAAGATTTGAGCAGAAAGCGGCTCCGTTACGCATAACGGAGCGAATAGCGTCCCCCACGCCAACATCTGTAACCATAATAATTTAAGCTGAATGAGTTTAAAGTGCGCACCCATATTTAACATAATCCATCCTTAGTTCGCGAATGGGCCAATCTTGCTGTCAGAGAATCAATTGTAGTGGCGCGACCTATAAGAACATTAACCAGGATGCTTGTGGGGTGAAATGAGTTCCCAGTTTTTGATAATTCTCGATATTTGATTCAACATTACTATAGTCGTGTTCAATTGAGTCGTTTATCCATCTCGACATTGTACACTAATCCACAATCAATAATTCAAGAACTAAATGAACCCTTTTCCATATTTTGTCATCTTTTCAGTAAGAGAGAGATTTACTTCCTTTTTTGACTTTTATGAAATTATGTTTTTGTACTCAATAACTCGAATTGTCCCGCAGCCAATTCCACACCGTTTACAATCAGGGCCAGTCGATGAATTCCCGGATAATACTTTCGAGTCGTGATCGGTTTAAAGGAATGTTGACACCGATAGACTTTTGAAACCATCGAATAAGTACCTTCTGATATTTTAAAGACTTTTCGGGATACTCTGCCATTCTTTCTAACAAAATCGATGGCATATTCCACACGGATCTGTCCCAGTTCTGGTGATTGAGATACCAGTTCAAACTCGAATTTTACATCTCCACTCCAAGCGACCAGAGAAGGGGAGACTTGCAGCTGTTTTACACTTATTTCATTTGGTTCATGAAATCCAAATAATTCCAATGCGTCTGAATTACCGGATTTTAAAAGCGTTCGGCAACCATGCTTCACAACCCATTGCGTCTCAGAACTTTCTGTAATCCACTGTTTTGCCAAGTTGATTACGAGTTCCGGATGATCTTTTGAGATGTCATTCAAATGGTTGGCAACACTTCTTCTGACATATTCACTTGGATCTGCTTTTAATATTTTGAGAACAGGTAAGACAGGGCTAGGATCTTTTTTGAATTCTGGTAACGCCATCGCCCATGGTAAGCGAGGACGGCTACCCTCAGAAGCAAGTCTGCGCACATGTTCGTTGCGGGAACTGGCCCAGTCACGCATCTGCCGCATCATGCGTTTTGGATCCTTTATGATAAAGGGCCGCACCGCAAATTCGCTACTGGAATACTTCGTAAAATGTTCCAAAGCAGATATTGATAAGTCCCACTCTTTTATCCCATAGACTTCCACAAAATCGGGGAAGAACATTGCTTCAAAGCCTCCAAATTGAGGAGCCGCATTTTTCAATATCTTTATTGCCACCTCATATTTTTGTGGTAGAAATTCATGTAATGCCAGAGTAATGTGCCGCATGCGATGCTTGAGCTCTTTTTGATCCCAATCTTGATCAAAAACAAATTTTAGCATTCTCTGTTTGGGAAAGTTGGATTGGTATTTGACAAGTTCATCAGCTAATCGATTGAGATAGATACGATCGAATTGATCTTTTAAGAGTTTTGCCATGATCGAATCAAATTCTGATAAAAAACGGACTGCATGAGAACGCACAAAGTCCGTTCAGCATTATCAATTTGAGTAAAAGATCAAGAGCAATGCATAAAAAAATCCGCCTGACCAAATCAATGGTCAGGCGGCAGGCCCGAGTTTGTTATTCAACAATTTTCCTAAAACTGGATTAGAGGCATTTCAGAAATGCTACCAGATCCTGTTTTTCCCGAGCCATCAGATTCACACCACTCACGAGTGCGAAGAACTCAACGGTATCTTCCAGGGTCAATAATCGACCGTCGTGGAGGTAAGGTGGCGAATCTTTAATCCCTCGTAAAGGGAATGTCTTGATTGGTCCCTCACCATTCGCCATATGGTCAAGTACCATTTGTGGTTTATAAAACCGTTCTGTTTTTAGATTGTGCATTAAGTTGTCTGTGTAATAGGGAGCCGTATGACAAGAGGCGCACTTGGCCTTCCCGAAAAACAACGCCTGACCTTTCAATTCTGATTCAGTGGCTTTTTCGGGATCGAGTTTTCCAAAAATGTCCAACTTGGGAGCGGGAGGAAAATCGAGTAGTTCCTGAAACTCCGCCATTGCATGCACCTGACTTCCACGATCAAGAATATTCATTCCTTTTTTGATTGCGGTTGCAGTATCACCATCGAAGTATGCGGCCCTTTGTTCAAATTCCGTGAAATCTTCGACCGTCTTTAAGGCCCGCTGGGACCCAAATAGCCTCTGAATGTTCACACCTCTCAAAGAAGGCACCTCAATCCGGTTTCGAAATTTTTGAGGACGCATATCTCCTACAAGGTGAGTGGCACCATTCGTATGGCCATTGACATGGCAATCGAAGCAGGTGACACCATCACTGGCTTCAATCGTCCGTCTGTCATGAGTCTGATTGAACTGTTGTTGAGGAAATGGAGTGACCAAGAGTCGCACACCATCTAACTGCTTGGGATTGAGTATCCCTTCAAAAATATCGTAATAATTTTTGGAAGTCACAACTTTTCCTTGTGAAACATCGCCTAGATCAGATCTGGTTGTTAAATACACTGCAGGAGGAAATTCCGGCATAAAGTGATCTGGTATGTCAAAGTCGAGATCAAAGCGTGCCAGATTCCGCTTTTCCTGTTTCATGACCTCATCAATTTGTGACTTGGGAAACAACATGCCTCCCTCGTTATGATTCGGGTGAGGCAGGGGAAAAAAACCCTTTGGCCATAACCCTTGTGAACGAATTTCTTCTGGTTTTAAACCAGCTAGTTCTTTCCAGGAAGAAACGCCCGCCGGTAACTTTGCGCGAATACCAGTCTGTAGAGGCTTACCGCGTGACATTTTTCCTGAATCGGATGGACGATTCGAAAGGTCGTATCGTTCTTGTAAAAGATGCATGTGTCGTTGACGAATTTGTTCTTTTTCCGACTTCATCTTTTTGACTACTGCTGCAAACTCTTTTTGAGAGACAGATATCGCAGGTTCAGAGGACGCCACCTGATTAGAAGGCGGATAGGCAAAAACGTGTGAATCAATTCCAAGACTCCAACTGCAAGATAAAGCAGCTAAACCTAACGTCATGACTTGAGGCGAACGTAACCATCGACTGAAAAACATTTGTTACCCTTTTTATATTTGAAGTACATGCAGACCCGTATCAATTCTGTTATTGATACTTTCGACAATGTCGTATTCAACGAAGCAAATACTAACTTGTAATGTCTGATATGAAAAATATATAATTCCTATAACATCGATAGGAAATAACTATGGAACTACAACAATTACGTTACTTCGTTACCGTTGCCGAACTGGGTAACTTTACGCGTGCCGCAGAGAAGTGTTATGTCTCTCAACCATCGCTGAGCCAGCAGATTATTAAACTGGAAAAAGAGATCGGCCATCCGCTAATTGAACGCCTGGGTCGGCGTTTGCGACTGACAAGTGCGGGTGAGATTTTCTATGAGCGCGCATCGAATATCCTGCGTGCTGTAGAAGAGACACAACATTTAGTCAACGCTTCATACACACTGGAAAATAAAAAAATCAGATTGGGTGCAATCCCAACTATTGCTCCTTTTTTAATTCCACCCCTCTTAAAAAAACTGTTTCAAGCACATCCGGATGCAGAAATCACTTTCAAAGAAATGACAACCGACCAGACGATGCAGGATTGCAAAGCAGGGGACCTGGACCTGGCATTTCTTTCGCTTCCACTCCAAGAGGAACTGCTTGATGTCGAGCCACTGTTCAGCGAAGAACTTTTCCTGGCGGTAAGCCCACGTCATAAGCTGCTCAAGAAAAAACGAGTCACTTCTAAAGATTTGCAGGATGAGTCTTTTATCTTATTAAGCGAAGCACATTGTCTGGGACAACAGATTGTTTCATTCTGTCAGCACCATCACTATTCACCACGAGTCAATTGTGAAAGTGCGCAACTGGCTACGGTGCAAGAATTAGTCGGGTTAGGAATGGGAATTTCTCTCGTTCCAGAAATGGCTAAAAACAATGACAAAAGCAAACGAATCAAATACCTGAGTTTATCAGGCGTAAAACCAACGCGTACGATCGTGCTGGTGACTCATCCCCAGCGCTATCAGAGCAATCTTGTGAAAGAGTTTATCGCCAATATTAAAGAGTGGTGCCCACTGGATGATTCGATCTGACTGCAGATGCGAAAACACATCCGTTTCATAAAAACTTCAGAGGCCCAGATCAGTCAAACTCGATGTTCCTCATTTTGCACGTAAAAATATAACCGGGTATTAAAAAAAACAGGCCACCTTTCACAAAGAAAGGGGACCTGTTTTAATATTCCATGTGAGTTAAATTAACTCATCAATTTGGTGACGGCTTGTGCTTTCACCAGTTCACGTGGTTGATTCAGGTGATTATAGACAATCGTTTCCGGATTAATTCCAAACGAATGATAAATTGTTGCCAAAAGTTCACGTGGATGAACCGGATCTTTACGAGGGCTGGAACCGGTCTTATCAGATTCGCCATGTACATAACCCCGTTTAATACCAGCACCCGCCATCAACGATGTATAACAGTAAGGCCAGTGATCACGTCCATCATCCGTATTCGAATTGCCCGAGGTACTGACACCACGTTGAGGACTTCTGCCAAATTCACCGACGGCGACAACCAGAGTCTCATCGAGAGTGCCACGATCATAGAGATCGGAAATCAAGCTGGCTAACCCTTGATCGAACATGGGGCCTGACTGATTTTTCAGACGGTTGGTTAATCCCGTATGCACATCCCAGGAATGATTATTAGAATTCGCCACTTTAGGCCAAACTACTTCGACAACACGCGTGCCCGCTTCCACGAGACGGCGAGCAAGCAGCAAGCTTTGTCCAAACGTATTGCGGCCATACTTGTCACGAACCGAATCCGTTTCCTGCTCGAGGGCAAATGCATCGCGGGCACGTCCGGAAATGACAAGATCAAGGGCACGCGAATAATATTTGTCCAGCTTATAATCCTGAACGGCTTTATTCAGTTGCGGCATCCCTTTGTTGATCATGTCGCGCAAACTGGCACGACGCTGCAATCGCGAGGTGTAAACATCAGGACGTAGTTTGAGATCATCCACACTGATCCGGTCCATTTTATTCATATCCATATCATCGCCCGGTGGATACAGATAATAAGGATCGAAAGCACGTCCCAGAAATCCGGCTGTCCCCGCTTTTCCTACCACATTACTTTCCTGAAGAGGGCGGGGTAACATGACAAAAGGCAACATTGAGACATTCGGTGGTTGCAACCTGATGATATTAGAACCAAAGTTCGGAAAATCCTTGGGACTAGGCGGTTCTAACTGACCAGAAGGGCTGACTTTGTCGGTCGTGTAGCCCGTTAACATCTGGTAGATGGCTGCAGTATGATTGAAGAGCCCTTTAGGGGTGTAGCTCATCGAACGAATCATGGTAAACTTGTCGTTGTTTTGAGCTAAGTTCGGTAGCAATTCTGAGAATTGAATTCCCGGCAGCTTTGTCGAAATCGGCTTGAACACGCTCCGCACATTATCGGGAACGTTCTCTTTGGGATCCCATAAATCGAGATGGCTGGGGCCGCCTTGCAGGAAGATCAAAATCACGCTTTTGGCTTTGGCCCACCCGGGTCCCCCACCTTCATTTTTGTTGGCAGCAGCTTCTTGAAGTTGCAGCATGGAACCCAGTCCCATACCCATCATACTGGAACCACCCACTCGCAGCAGATCTCGCCTTGAGATTTGGCTTCGTGACTCACACACTTCCTTGCCTGGTTGACCTGGAATGATCAGCATTTCCGTATCTCCTCACTTTTGTTCGAGATTTGTTTTAGTATTGTATCTATCAGTCTGATAAATGAAATATCAGATTTCTCTCAATGATTAAACAGAAACGCGGGACTGTTAATTAATGCCCAGGTCAGATCCTGAGCGGCAATTAAACGATTCTGTTTCGCCTGTCCTGTACTAAGCTGTACGTCATTACGCAACCGAGTCAATTTTCGATTAACGGGACGAACACTTTGCATCGCC
>NZ_CALEMX010000017.1 GCF_937910335.1 uncultured Gimesia sp.
AAAAACAGTACAGCATGAGCAGGAAAAAGTTTTTGAATCCCAGGCAGCACTGGATCAGGAACGTGATGCAATGCGGGATGAAATTCTGGTCGAGTTTGCGCAACAACAGGAAGCGTTAGAGAATCAACGGCTGGATCTGGACAATGAACGCAATCGAATTCAACAAGAGGTGCTTGCATCACTGACGGTACAACGCAGCGAATTGAGTCGCGATCAGGAAGAGTGGCAGGGGAAAAAGCAGACAGAACTGAATCAACTGAAAAAAGAACGTGAATTTCAAGAAACGACTATCAAAAAAGTTGAAGAACAACTTGCATCACAAAAAGAAAAATTCGAGTTGGAGTTGAAAACACAGCAGGCAGAATGGGAGTCTCAACGGCAGTTGGAGACAGAACGTCTGGAATCACAGAAACGGGATTTTGTGATTCGTTCGGAAGAAATCGAACATCAGCTGAAAATTCAACGCGAAGATCTTGAGCGTGAATATGGTTCCCGCGAAGAAGAATTCGATCAGAAACGAACATTAATCGAGAACCGGATCAAATTTCAGGAAAATCATCTACTACGTTTGCGGAATCAAATTGAAGAGGATCAGCATGATTTCCAAAGACAACAGCAAATCCAGCAACAGCAGCACGAACAGAACGAGCGCATTCATATATTAAGAATGAAACAACTTGATCGATTTCGTGATTTATTACAACAGCGTGAAGCGTCCCTCAGCAAAGAACGGGCTTTACATACTGAACTGCGTCGTTCGGTAGAGCGTTACGAATTGAATCAGAAGCAGCACATGTCAGATGAGTATGAAATCTGGCAAAAAGAACGCGACGCCCAAAAGGCGGAACTGCGACGTCAACAGGATATGCTGTCTTTACACGCGGAAAATCTGGAACGCCGTCGCGAGAGACTGGATACCCTGCGGTCTGAAGTGGAAGAAACACATCGGGGGACTCTGGAAATGCGACTGGCGCTGGAAGAAGGCTGGGCGCAATTAACTCAGGTGGAAGGTGAAGAGGCTGCTCGTTCACGATTGGAAAAAGCCCGTGAGGCACTTGCCGCTCATTACCGACAATTACGTGAAGCTTTGTCGGTTGAAAGACAGGAACTTGATCACTCACAAGAATTATTTCATCGACACAGAGATGAGTTCCGCCAGGAACGCCAGGACCTTTCGGAGTGGGTGTCCGAGCGTGATGAACAATTAAGGTTGCGAAGCGAACAGTTACGCTTTGAAGCAGAAAAATTGGCGATTCATGATGCAGTCTGGGACCAGAAACGGGAACTTTGGCTTCAGGAAAAAGTACAAGCCGAACAGATCATTCGCGATTTACTACAGCAAATGACAGATTTAACGGGCATTGAAGGTGTCGTGGATGAGGCAGCGATTTTCTCCAACGCAGAATCGCCCGATCAAAGAATAGACAAAACGTCCGAAGAAAACTCCGTTGAAGCTCTTGACCTGGATATCACAGCGGAGGATCAATCCGGTGAATTCGATCCGCGGGATTGAAGCTGGATTTCCACATTGAGGTCTGAACTGATTGCAGAGCTATCTCAGGTCCTGCCAGGCATCCCAGCAGAGAAACAGAACCAGACTGGCAGAGATGAGAAACATGATATCCATCATGGTACTACCACGAAAAGGTATGCCAGCAATCATGTCGACCAGAGCAAGTGCCACCACGATTCCGGAAACGGCCATTGAGCCAATGATCATTTTTTTGGGTGCATCCGTCATTGCAATCTCTGTCCCTCTCTACTCTTTCTGAAGCTGTATAATTTCTGGATGTCAGTGCAAACTCAAATTGTGTTGTAACTCTCGCTGGAAGTTGCCAGACTGCCGCTCTTTTTTTCTTTGAAGCAGGACTTGAAAAGACGAGCAACAAGCCGTGGCTTCAAGTATACCGTAACGATTGGTGGAATTTCCAGTCGATTTTGTCCCTGATGATCGTTTAGAATTTCTTGTGGACATCTTTCAGATAGAACACCCGAAAAATCGTTAAAATAATGATATTCTAATGGGCAATTGTCACTCAAGTGACCGAGCAAAGTTCAATAATATGACCATCCGGGTCATTCACGAATGTTTGTGTTGCGCCATCGGGGCGAGATTTGGGAGGCGAAACAATGGGAATTCCCTGGCTAACCGCCGTTTCATAGGCCTGTTTTGCATCGTTGACCTGAAACGCAAAGTGATGTGTTCGCGTATTTTGGTTGGGATCGGTTTTCCCTGCCCTGCCCGACTCATCATGCTCAAGAATCAAATGGATTTGCTGATTCCCAATCTGAAACCAGTGCCCTTCAAACGAAAACGCTGGTCGCGGGACGTGATCCATTCCCAAAAAATCAACATAAAACTGGCGAGATGCTTCGAGGTCTTTCACCACAAGAGTAATATGATCAAAAGACTGCACTTGCAGATGATCAGAAATGGCAGAATCATTCATGGGTACCAGTTGCTCCTGAAATAACATTGTTCGAAATTTGGTTCAATGTAGAGATTCCGGAACGACATCAGTCGTAGCGATTTGAAAATGGAATATTTTGTTTTTGTTGAAAATGCACTGTATGTCTCAGGAAACAGCAGAAGTCAAAATAGGTTCTCCCACTCTCCATGCAGCGCCCTCTCTCACAACATGACGGTAAAGTGTATCGCGTTCAACGGGAATGCGGCCTGCTTCCTCAATCAGTCGGTGGAGTTGATCGACGGTTAAGCCTTCGGGAGTTTGGGCACCAGCATCATGATAAATTAATTCATGGACGACGGTTCCATCCAGATCGTCTGCTCCGAAACTTAATGCGGTTTGTGCCGTTTTCTCGCCGAGCATAATCCAATAGGCTTTGATATGGTCAAAGTTGTCTAGCATGATGCGCGAAAGAGCAATCACTTTGAGGTCCATCAATCCCGATGCTTTACGAATTTCTGACATGCCTGTATTTTCCGGGTGGAATGCCAATGGGATGAATGTTTGAAAGCCTCCAGTTTCGTCCTGTAAGTCTCTCAGTTGACAGAGATGGTCGACTCGGTGTCTGGCTTGTTCATAATGGCCGTACAGCATCGTCGCATTACTTCTCAAACCAAGACGGTGTGCATCACGGTGAATGTCGATCCAGTTCTTGCCGTCTGCCTTGTGTTCGCAAATTTGTTCGCGCACTTCGGGGTGAAAAATTTCAGCCCCACCACCGGGCATACTGGAAAGACCCGCTTCCATCATCTGCTCCAGGACCCAGATGTTTGACTTTTTGGTCATGAAGCTGAACCAGTTGATTTCCACCGGAGTCCAGGCTTTGATATGCAGTTCGGGATATTCTTCATGAATCACACGGATCACATTCAAATACCAGTCAAACTTTTTCTGATGATGCAGCCCACCCACAACATGAATTTCCGTCGCGCCGGTAGACCGTGCTTCGTGAACGCGTTCCCGTATCATATCGTCAGTGAAAGTGTAACCCCGCGGTGATTTCAGGTCGGCTCGGAATGCACAAAACTTGCAGTGGTAGACGCAGACGTTCGTTGGATTCAGATGAATGTTGGTATTGTAAAATGCGAAGTTACCGTTCTTACGTTCGCGAATCTGATTGGCCAGATCACCTAACGTTAGAATATCGACTTTCTCATCTAGAAAAATTCCTTCGTCGAAACTGATTCGCTCTCCGGCTTCAACTTTGCCAGTTATGGAATCCAGCAGTTCCTGTTCGTTTTTATTCAGATTCATCGGACCGAGGGTTGATTCTTTTTAGCGGATGGATGTTTTCTAATTCGGATATTGCGGTCTTGAAGAGCGCACAATGCGAGACACAGCTTATTATTACGATTCAGCCCCGCTTATGCGAGCCAGACGTCGATCAATCCCAGAAAGAACAATCCAATACTGATCACGGCATTCACATGAAAAAATGCCAGATTGACACGATTCAGGTTTTCGGGGTTCACCAGCAGATGTTCGTAGATCAAAAGGCAGGAGACTGCGAGAATACCGATCAGAAACGGAATTCCTAAACCTGCCACATACCATAAACTGAATAGACAGACCAAGGTCATGAAGTGACTCAACATCGCAAACCGGAGTGCTTTTTTAATTCCCCAGCGTGAGGGAATACTGGAGAGCCGCTTTTCTTGATCAAAATGCACATCCTGACACGCATAAATGATGTCAAAACCACCGACCCAGAAGAAGACAACCAGCCCCAGCAGGAATGGCTCTATTGAAAGACTACCCCGGATAGCAATCCATGCTGCCAAGGGAGAGAGCATCAGGGCGGCAGAGAGCCAGTAATGACACCAGATAGTAAAGCGTTTGGCGTAGGAATAACCCAGCAGAAACAACAGAACTGGAACCGAAAGATACAGCGGCCAGCGATTGGGAAGAAACAGAAGCGTCGAAGCAATAAATGCCAGTGAAGTTAGAAGTGTGAAGAGGAACACGGCGCGCACGCTGATCAGCCCTGCGGGGAGATGACGAGTTTGTGTACGCGGGTTTTGAGCATCAATGTCACGGTCAACAAGCCTGTTAAACGCCATCGCCGCCGAGCGCGCAAACAACATGCACAGTAGGATGCCAGCCAGATCTTGCCAGCGAAAAGGCTGGTCACGCCAGGCTAACACTGCTGACAATAAAGCAAACGGGAGGGCGAATATGGTATGACTGAAGCGAATTAGTTCCAGCAACAGTCGCAGTCGAGCCAGCATCGAAACGAATCCAATATCTTAATAAGATGACGTCAGTCGGCATGATTAAGGAGAAACACCCGACGGTCTCATCTTAGCCGATCAGGAGACGGCACCCAAGTCAGAGGCAGATGAAATTGGAATTGCATCATGGGAAATACACCTCGGCTGATTTACCTTGATGGAAACGTATTCAGCGACGCTACATAACTGACAAATCGTTGATCAACACTTGGGATATCCCGTGGCAGTCGCGCACTCAATGCTTCAGGTTCTTCGTTGGTTTTGAGTTCTGCCAGATAGTCCAGCAGAGAGTCTCTTGTTTCAGGTGTGCCGTTTAACATGAAATGAACCCACGCCCAGGCTTCCTGGTAATCAACACGTTGCATTTGCGAGACTTTTTCGAGTTGTTCCAGACGTTTCATGTCGGGCTTCCAACCATTGTTGAGTGCCGTCGTAAGTCGCGCTGCATGATCGCGATTGATTTGTCCGGGTGTATTGCCGGCAACTTCGAAGTATTCTGCCAGCCCTTCATCGAGCCATAACGGGACCGTTTTCAAACTGGCGTGTAATAATCCATGGGTAAACTCGTGACGCAGATCTTCCTGAATACGTTCGCCCCAAAAAGTATATACGGCTAATTCTTTGGGAGTTCCTACAAAATAGGCACGTCGAGGAGGTAAGCCAGGGTAGGTGGTATCCAGATAGTTGCGGTATTCCAGTTCGTTGGTAAAGAGATACACGGTTACCTGTTCGCTGTTAAGCGGAATGTTCAAAGTCTCAGCGACATCTTCACGGAGCTTTATCAAATCCTGAAACAGTTCATGATCCTGTCCCAGCTTGAAATCACTGAGCACGATGAGTTGCTCTGCACTGACGCTATGGCGGGCCGGCAATTGAACCGATTGATTTTTGGCGGCACTATGACAGCCGGTTATCATCAGCAGGTACAACAATAGACAGGTACTCAAGCGGATCGCTTTGAGAACTGGCTGAGACATCATGCCTGAAGCCTTATCGTCGGGACTGGTGATTGATGGTGATTTCACGATAGGTGGGTATTATCTCGTTGAGCGTTAGTGATTTTCAAACGGGAGTGATCGAATTCAAAGTCGTTTGATTGAACTCTCCTTTTTTTCCGCAGAACGTTTTTTTTCCGGAGTCTGAAATAAACCGTCGAAAAATCCATTCGATGCTGATTGAATAATCAGATTTCCTTTCCCGTTATCAATCAGAGACTTTGCTAATTTGGGATGGTTTTTCCAGGCGGAAGCCTGCCATTTTCTGATATCAGAATAGGTGTCGTGGAGCCCGGCTTCAGATTTGGGGATGAAGAGCCAGCCTTCCTTGGATTGAATAACATGAAATTCGAACGCGGCATACATGCCTCCTGCTCCAATCAACATGAAGATCAGAGCCGCTAGGATTCGACGCATTTAACTCACTTCCTTGTGATTATTAATTTTGTTTCGTCTCAGTTCAAGCGCGGGATCATCTCACAAACTGGGAAATGCGGCAAGAGTGAACTGCCTGACAAAACACTGAGGTGTGTTCATTTGGCCACATTGGTGCTGGTTCATTGAAAGTTGTCGCCCGGATGGATTTTTCTACCACACAAAAACTCACTGATCTGCATTGCCCGTTTCCCCTGTGGCTGAACCTGTTTCAACTCCAGAACCCCATCTCCGGTCCGAATGATCACCTTTTTCGTGTTGGAAAAAATTATGGTTCCGGGTGAGGCATTCAGATGCTCCTGATCAATATTCAATGTGTCGAATTCCTCAGATGGGGGTGTTTCCACATCTAGAATCAGTAATCTTAAGGGGTCCTGGTCTGATTGATGAAGAAATGAGAAGGGGCTGGGCCAGGGTTGCATGGCTCTGACATGACATTCAATTTGAAAGGAACTTTGATTCCAGTCGATAGCCCCTTCCTGTTTATCTAAAGTGGGAGCAAAAGTTGCTTCTGCATGATTTTGTGGAATTTCCACCAGAGTACCCCGTTCGATTTCATTAAGGGCCTGCATTGCCAGAGGAGCCGCGAGTACTGCGAGTCGGTCCTGAAGCTCGCCCGTGGTTTCTTTGGCGCCGATCTGGGTTTCTACCATTCCCGCTACCGGACCAGAATCCAGGGAACGCTCGATTCGAAACAGAGAGACCCCGGTTTTGGTTTCACCATTACGAATCGCAAATAAAATGGGTGCCGCGCCGCGATAACAGGGCAATAATGAAGCATGCAGATTGAAAGCGCCCTGTTTAGGAGTGTCCAACAGTTTTTGTGAGAGAATCTGGCCATAGGCGGCCACCAGCAGGACGTCGGCATCTAAATTTGCCAGTTCTTCAAGCGCTTCAGGTGTATTAATTTTTGCGGGTTGAAAAACGGGAATGCTATGTTCGAGTGCCAGCTCTTTCATTGGGTTTTTGTGTCGATGATGGCCGCGACCTGTGCGATCGGGCTGAGTATACAAACCCAATACCTGATGTTCAGAGTTAATCAGCGCCTGAAATGCGGGAATGGCGAACGTTCCCGTTCCCATCATCACAACTTTTAATGGCACAGTAATAACTCCTCAAAATGGATAAGAAAAATTAATTTGAAACGTGAAAAACGGGTTTTCTCAGGAGACCCCTGCTGTCATCGTTGGGAATTTCAACGGAATTCCAACAATCGCCAGATTACCAACGCTTAACGTACTTTAACCCAGATTACGTTCCAGTTGCGATAATTCTTCGCGAATTTCTTCGTCGGATGGGTATTCCCCCCGCTGCTGTTGATTTCGAAATTGTACTTCAAAATCAGCAATTTGCGCGTCGAGTTCGATGCGCTTGTCTTCCACCATGCGATCAGGAAACATGATCCCTTCCAGATGATCATGTTCGTGTTGAACGGCGCGGGCTGCAAGATCGTCGAGAGTGATTTCAAATAGTTGACCATCCAGATCGTAGGCTTCCAATGTTATCTCTTCGGATCGTTTAACATCGCCGTAGAGCTGGGGAAGACTCAAGCAGCCTTCTTCGCCTTCGGTGGTTCCTTTGCGTTTTGTGATTTCCGGATTAATGAATACAAATTCTTCTTCGGCTTCATTTGGATCCGCGGTCAGATTAATCACAAACAGACGATAAGGGAGGCCCACCTGGTTAGCAGCCAGACCAATTCCACGCGCTTCGTACATCAGATCAAACATGGTTCTCACCGTATCAACTAATTCGGGTGAGATACTTTTGATTGGTTTCGATTTCCAGCGGAGTGCCGGATGAGGATAATTTACAATTTGTAAAACGGCCATAATCACAGATACCCAGCAGGGTATAATACTCAGATGAAGTTCTCAAAAAATTAAAAATTCACCTGCCCCGCGGACCAATTC
The DNA here is from genome assembly GCF_937910335.1 of uncultured Gimesia sp. GTDB lineage: Bacteria > Planctomycetota > Planctomycetia > Planctomycetales > Planctomycetaceae > Gimesia. The sequence continues at coordinate 8,043 of NZ_CALEMX010000017.1, forward strand.
GCGCAGGGGAAACAACAGATGACTTCATTACCTGTATATCAGGGCGCATCAGTAGATACAATCCACAGGTCCGCTAACAAGGGCATTGTTGCAGTTTTTTTATTTCAGGCTACCTGTCCTTGATTCCGAGCGGGATTGCTGGAAACAGCTAATCCCGTCCGTCGGCCTGAATCAGGCCGAGTTTCAAGATGACAGGTAATTACTTCCTGAGATCTGGCTCAATACATGGGAAGTGGATCAAGTGGTGCATAAGCTGTTGTAGGAACTGTACCCTGAATCACAGGTGCACTAGCAGTTGATTGATAAGTATCATAGCTGTTGTAAGCTCCCTGTGGTGCATAAGTCGGAGCACCAATACCAGAGCCACAATTGCCAGAGGAACATCCACCACCTCCGAATGGTGCGATTGCGGGACCATAATTACAGCCACCACCACATCTGCCAGAACGTCCGCATTGGCAGCCTGTCGTCAAAGCAATTAACGCAAGACCCAGCATAGTAAATCCAAAACGTTTCATGAGTAAAATCCTTTTCTACAACAAAGAGGCGATAAAAAATCTTATCACCGATAATCAATCGAAATGTGGAATAGCTAGTCAATTTATGATGCAGCCGAAGCGGCAATGTTCTTAAATCCAGCAGGGAACAGACTGGAGTTGATTCCAGACCAGTGTGCAGTAAATCCTCCAGGGTGTCGTTCCTGATTCGAAACAAAGGCAATCGACTCGTCTCTGATTTCGTTTACACCCTGAAGTAATGAAACCGTGGCAGAATGCTGGCCTTTCCAGATTTGAAGACCAGGCCAGAAACCGTCAAAGCTTCCTGAAATAATAGTTTCCCAACCCGTAGAAGTACGGCTGATACTCACAGCCAGCTGACGCCGTAAATTCCACCACCGGAAAAATGTTTCTAAAGATGTGACCCAGACCAGCGGAATCTGCTTTCGATCCAGGTTGATGTTTTGAAATAACTGATCGAGTTCTTCTCGCGAGGGAACCGAAGGCAAAGAAACAGGCAATCCTTGACGGTACCTGCTGATCAGTTCCACGCGAAGTTTACGTTGTGTCTCTTTGTCCTGTTTTCCATGCCAGTCTGATTCCGATTTCAAATGCAGCAATTCCAGAGGAATGGGCAATGGGCTCATGACATTAGAGAACTCTCGGAAATCTTTTCCTAAAGCAGTTTCGCCGTAACAGATGACACCCTGATACGGATAAGGATAATCTCCCACTCGTATCCAGGCACCTCCGGTTTGATGCAATCGTTTTTTGAGTTGAGTCACAAATGAAGATGTGAATTTCTCACAGCCAGTAACTGATTTGGTTCCCAGTTCATTTTTCATTCGAGCGCTGGCAGAGTCACTGGTAAATTCGGACAAGTCAATCATCGGAATCTTGCACTGAGAGAGTCTCTGCAAGTCCTGCTCATTGAATGTTTTTTGAGACCCAACCAGTAGCAGATTCCAACGTGAAAGCTGGTATCCGGAAAGTTGGGCCAGGTCTTCATGTAGTTCGGTTACAGGCAGTCCCAGTTCGCGCAATCCTTTCACCACAGGTGTTGCAACACCTGCTAACAGGATCGGGTATTCCGGCAAATGACGCGAAACGGACATGGTCTGAATATTCTCTATAGGAAATGAAAGTGTTTTTGCAGATTCCATTTCGAAAGAAAAGAATCAGCAAGGTTTCAATTTGAAAGGTAAAAATGAATCAATTAGATGAAGTGTAAATCAGCGTGGGAGGTGAGTGACATGCCTGTAGTTCAGGCGCAGGAATCACGAATGTGAGGCGGGAAGATATTCGTTTTTTAAAATCAGGTCAATACGAATGAAAGGAAAGAAAAAGAAAAGCAAAAACCTTTAGTCTTTTTTCTGTTTTTGCCCTGATTTTCATAAAAAAACAATTCGGTCTCTGTTAAGTCGCACTGAAAATAGCATCTGGCTCGGAATCCGCGAAACCGGAAGATTCTCGAGAGGGGTAAAGAATTATGCTCGGTATCATCAGAAAAGAAAGCATTTCCAAAGCCGATTCGGAGCCTCAAATTTCTCTTTCAAATTGGGGTTGGAGAAAATCAGGAAACCCAACTATAATCCGCCCCTCGCAAAACAAAGGGATTGCTTTGCGGGAATGATTTGTGAAACGAGAAACCATTCAATATGGAATGATCATGGAAGCAAATCAATGTACTGACTGATATAACAACAACGTCATAGCATGGAGGCGCGGCGTGGAAACAGTTCTGGTTATTGGACTTGATACGGTTGCCGGAGCAAATATTGCGACCTGCTTATCCAGTCGATATCGGGTTGTCGGATTAACTTCAGCGACACCAGTTTCCATCCAGGGATGTGAAACGCATAAATATTTGGAAGATGATGTTGAGACAGCCGAGCATTGGCTGTCACTGGTTCGTCCGCAGTGGGTTGTCTACTGTGGCGTTGCTGCCAACTCGGCCTGGTCAGTTGATCCAGCAAAATTCATCACGAAAGACCCCGTACTGGCGGTTCGGAACTGGGTGAACGCGGCTGAATTACATTCGGCCCGCTTTACACACATTTCATCCGATGCCATTTTTACCGGCCCCTGGATGTTCCATGAAGAAGATTGTCAGGGATTGTGTGACAGTCCGCAGGCAGAAATCATTCGTGCGGTCGAACGTGAAGTCAGCCTGTGCGATAATACATTAACGATTCGCACCAATGTTTTCGGTTGGACGCCTACTGCCTACGGTCAAGGTGACATGGAAACGATGATACACGCTCTGGCAGAGAGTTCGTTTTCCAAACTTGATTGTTACAGGCATGGCACTCCATTGTTAGCTACGGATCTGGCTGCCATTATTGAACATGCCTACCAGGAACGACTGACCGGTATCTTTCATGTAGCAGGTGGAGAACGCATTAATCCGCTGGAATTTACAAAACGGTTATCAAAGGTTTTTGGGCTGACTATGCCTGAATTACCTCGTGCGACGGTATTAAACGAATGCCCTTCAGGTTTTGCTAACGGTGAATCATCTCTGCATACCCGCAAAATTCGACGTGCTTTAAGCATTTCAATGCCTATGTTGGATGACGGATTGCAAAGACTGTTTGATCAACAACAGAACGGTTTTCTCAATCGTCTGAACAACGAGCATGAAAGACAATTCGAGCAGGAAATCGCTGCTTGATTCAGATGAAAAAACAAAAAAACAAACCCCTTGCGTGTAAGCACAAGGGGTTTGTTTTTTTACTTCCAATGTTCTCAGGCAATGTTCTCAGGCAATGTTCTCAGGCAATGTTCTCAGGCAA
>NZ_CALEMX010000018.1 GCF_937910335.1 uncultured Gimesia sp.
GGTCTGGCGCAAATCGCATGCCAAAGCGAAGGAAGTCATCTGGGAAATGCGGGGTTAAAGCAGCCACGCTGCCGATTAAAGTCGAATTTCCGAACAAGGAATTGGAAAATCCAGCTCTAGATGAAGCATTCTTACAAATGATGGCAGTTTCAACTGGAGGCCGCGCTTATCAGATTTCTGATGCAAACGAGATTCCCAACGCATTTAAAATTAAACAGGTCTCCCGTTTTCTTGAGGAACGGCAAGAGATTTGGGATGCGCCAATATTTTATATCCTGATTTTTGGATTACTGGTAGCAGAGTGGATTTTAAGGAAATGGTGTCGCCTTCTGTAAAATGAGTCACTGGAGTTAAAAGTCTATGTCGAGCGTTGAGCGGCCGGGTGAATTCGAAGGTTTACAAAATATGATTTCCGGGAAACTGGAAAACGTGGGGAGTTCTCTGCGCCGCCATACTCTCTTGGAAGCGGTGGCGCGGATTTTTGTTGCCATTTTAGGATTGGCTTGTTTATCTCTCCTGTTTGACTGGTGGCTGGAACTCAGTTTCGTGGCGCGCGTCCTGTGTCTGCTTTTGGGTCTGGGAACTGTTGGCTACCTGATTTATCAACATGTGATTTTACCGTTACGGATTGCACTTTCACCGATCGAAATCGCGAATCTGATTGATCAATCGAAGCAAGTATCTCCTCAACAGGCAATTGCACCGCGTGTGGCCAGTGTCTTGCAATTGCCTGCGCATCTTTCAGAAGTTGAACAATCGCAGCCAATGATTGAACAGGCCGTGCAATACAATTATCAGCAACTCAGCCAGTATCCCTTTCAGGACTCGATCGATCCAAGGCATACCAGGCATTGCTTACTCGCTGTGCTGGCAGCATTTCTAATTCCTCTCTGTTTTATTTTCATATTTCCGGAAACCGCTCGGTTATGGAGCCAGCGCTGGCTATTAGGTTCAAATGAGGCATGGCCCCGCAATACTCATTTATCGGTTGTAGGCCTGAAAAATGGACAGTGGATCATACCGCGAGGCGAAACAGCGACATTGCAGGTTCATGCGGAAGATGAAGAAGGAACAACTGAAAGCGTCTGGTTACATCTGGAAAGTAACGACGGGGAAAGTGAAACGATTACCATGAACCGTTTCCAGGCGGGTGATTTTCGGTATGAAATTCCACCTTTGCAGTTGCCTTACAAAGCGTATGCCTGGGGAGGAGATGGAGAGTCCGAGCCGTTCGAGATTGTTCCCATCGATCGACCACGGATTACTGATTTGACGATCCAGGCGACGCATCCTCGTCTCTCGCAACCATTTGTGTCACATTTTTCTGCCAGTGAGGGAAATGTAAGACTGTTACCTCAATCAGAAGTGACGATGCAATTAACCACAAATGTCAAAGTCAGTCAGATTGACGTTGATTCTGAGGACGTTTCGTTACAATGGGAGAGTACAGATGGTAAGCATTTTCAAGCGAGATGGACGCATGAAAAACCAGTCAGTTTTAAGTTGACGTTGCACTCTGCCGAACACGAAATCAATTCACATCCAAGACCTGTTTCAATAGGAGTGCAGCCTGATCGTAGTCCACGATTGAGTTTTCGCTATTCCGGAGTACGACAACGAATTACTGCCAAAGCGACCATTCCTTTCACAATGATTGCCCGTGATGATTTTGGAATTCGTCAAGTTGGTATGACATCAGATCTGCCTTTGTCTGGAACAGAGACAAAAGAGAAATCAGACGAAGCAGAGAAGACAGAATCCGGTGTAAAGGAAACCAAAAGCAAGACTCCAGAGAAAAAAGACAAGAACAAAGAGTATCCCGTGTATGGCCCGGTTGAACCCGCCGTGGAAACGGTGATTGATCATGAGCAACAGGTTTCGATTTCTGAGATGAAACTGAATCCGGGAGCAGTGATTACCTTTCAAAGCCATGCGGAGGATGATTGTTATACAGGAAGACAGAAAACGAGTTCGCGACAGTTAGTCTTTCGCATAGTGAAACCAGAGGAACTATTTCGTGAAATTCTATTGAGACAGCAGCAATTGCGGTCCCGTTTGCGAAAGGCTAGAGATCAGGCAGAACAATTACGAGATGATTTAAAACAGGCGAGCAGTCTGGATCAGGCTGCTGATTGGATGCGGAAACATCAGCTGGTCCGCCGTGAGGTAGGACAGGTCAGCCATGCTTTAAATGGATCTGTGGAAGAAATGAAACTGAATCAATTGGGGGGTGAAGAAACCTATCAGTTGATTTCACAAACCGTACTCAAACCGTTGCAGAACCTGCATGAACGGGAAATGGAGCGACAAAGGCAGTCTTTAGAAACATTAAGAACTGATACCCCTGATTCGACGGAGACAATGGAATCGCGTCAGGACCAAATTGTGAAGTCATTAGATGAAATTCTCAAAAAAATGGCGCAATGGGATAGTTTTATTGATGTTGTAAACCAATTAAATGCGGTGATTAAGTTGGAGCAACTTGTCAAAGATAAAACAGAAGAACTGAAGAAGAAGCAGGTTGATTCCATTTTCGATAAATAATTCAGGAAACCAGTTCGTCGGTTTCAATGACCCCCTGTTATGGAGGTGAGGGAAATGCAAAAAAGGCAAATACAGACATTGATCGGACTCGCGGTAGTCGTGGCATTCACTTCTACGCTGTTCTCAATCAATGCAGCAGAAAAATCAGCAGACGTCGCAAAAGCGAGTTCGAAAACGTCAACGGGGAAAACGACAACCGGGAAAGTCGCGCCCCAGCAACGAATTCAGTTTGAGCAGGACAAAGCCCGGGCACATATGCAGGAGTTGGAAGAACGCATGTTTCGGCTTTCCAATCTCATTCGCGAATCGCAGCCGGAAGATGCGGCGCGACTCCTGCTGGGTTTACGAAAAGCCCGCGAGCAACTCATTCTTGATCGAATGGGCGAGGCATCAAAGATGCTGGATAGTCTAAAACTGGATCAGGCCAACAAGGAACAGAAAGAAATTCTGGTTCTGTTAGAAGAATTGAAAAAACTGTTGTTAACAGCGGATATCGGATTGGAACTCAAGCTGGAACAGTTACGAAAGTTGATCAACTCGCGCGAAACTGTAAGTAAACTTCTCAAAAAAGAAGAATTACAACTTTCGAATACGCTGGATCAAAAGGATAAAAAGCAAAACAAAAAAGATCTGCAAGCATTGGAGACCAGTGAAAAACGGAATCAGAAGTCTGCTGAAACCCTGGAACAGCTTCTGCGCGAATATGGGGCTGCTTCCAATGGAATTTGCAAATCCCTCTCGGGTGCAGGCAAATGCATGGGAGGTGCCTGTAAGAAACTAGGCGAGTCACAACCCAAGCCTGCTTCAACAGAACAAAAAAAAGCGATTGAGAATCTCAGTAAGGCCCAGTTAGATATCAAAAAGCTTGAAGAACAACTTCGTAAAGAAGTAGAATCGCTCGTACGTCAACGGGTCATGGATCAGATTCAGGACATGATCACGCAGCAGAGACAAGTCCGTGATGTCACGACAAAACTGCAAGCTCGCGTTTTGCAGAAGCAGAAACAAGCTCTCGTGGCTGTCAGACGATTGGCAGCAACCGAAGAAAAAATTATCGATCTCTGTTCAGAATCGATTGAACTCTGCGAATTAACTCAGTTCAGCCTGGTACTCCCTGTGGCTTTAGGAGCGGTTCGCGAGCAGATGGAATTTGTGAACGAAGGTTTAATTCATAGTAAAGCCGACGCAGAGATGATCAAAGATCAACAACAAATCGAAGAAGATTTACAGGCGCTACTCGATGCCATGATCGAAGCCTCGCGTCCTTCGAATAAACAAGGGGGCGGTCAATGTAAGGGCTGCAAAGGAAATCGGAATAAATTATTAGCTGAAGTGAAAATGCTACGATGGATGCAGCAATCAGTACATAAACGAACGGAAAATCTGGACAAACAGGTCGACCAGAAAAAGATCTCAGAAACAGCGGTTAAGGAACGGATCGATTTACTGACAGTTCGGCAAAAGGAAATCGATATAATCACCGGACGGTTACACAGCTTGACCTGTCCGCATTGTCTGGCAGGAGGTGAATGATGCAGCTTGTTTCTATGAGAATTCGAAAAATATATACCTATATGACAATACTGACGTGTTGTGGAATCTGGTTTGTTCCCTCTGCGCAGTTGATGCTCGGTGCTGATAACGGCGCCAAAATATCAGAACAAGCCGATGAGAAATCAGTCGAAGCAAAGAAGCCTCAGGCTGTGCCTGGGAAAGCTGTGCCAATTCTTCTGCCGAAAAAAAAAGATAATTTAGCGATGATACGGAATGACGCCTGGTTAAAAGATCCGTTCAAAAATATCCAGACCGATGTGAAGTCTGTGATCAAGGATTTTGATCAAGGTCAGACGAAACAGCCAGTTAAGACAACTCAACCTCGTATTATAACACGTCTTGATACTTTAATCACGATGTTGGAAAAGTCATGTAAAGGCGGAAGCGGTGCTGCAGGTTCAAATCCGACACGGCCTGCTAATTCTTCTACATTGTCAAAAGGCCCCGGCGGTCAGGGAAAATTGAAAGCACCTGATAAAAAAGGACGCAACTGGGCCGACCTGACACCAAAACAACGTGAGAAAATTCTACAGTCGCGCACGGAAGGATTCCCTCCCGGATATGAAGATATTCTGGCAGATTATTTTCGCCGGTTAGCCCGAAATCAAACCGTCGACAAAAATAAGACTACTCCTGATAAACAAAAGTAAGATGATGGAAATAAAGAAAACTTTAATAATGCTACATTTTCTCTTTCCTGCAATCATTTGCGGGTTAAGTCTGGCTTTCTCATCTACGAGTGTTGCAGATGAAGTGGTGCTCTATGATGGCAAAAAAATTATTGGCCAAATTAAGTCGATCGATTCGAAAGTGATGACGGTTGAAGTCGATAGTGCAACGAAGAATATAAACCTGTTTGATATTACCTCTTACAAATTTATCCAACCTGACAAACCTCAGGATGTCTGTCAGTTACTGATTGATGGTGAGAAACCCAGCTATGCACAAGGTCCGCGGAAAGGCAAGGTAAAACTTCGGAAAGGCTATCACCGTTTTGTACTACCCTATTTTCATACGGTGGGAATAGCAAAGCTGAAGATCATGATGTCGGGGCCGAATATGAAAAGTGCAGAGATTCCGAATAGTTTGTTGTATAACAGCTCTGTCGAAATTCGCAAAATCGCTACCAAGGACTACAAAGTTGATGAAGAAGGATATCGTTTACCACTGAATCTGAAAAATACAATGAAAAATGTTGGATATCGACTAATGGAATGGAAGCCTCCTGAAGAAGTCAAATCCAGCCACGATCTTAAATATATTCCAGTAAAAAAAAGAGGAACGAATCCGAGTCTGGCTTTGCTTTCAAAACGCAGCGCTATTAATTTCGGAATTGTTTATGACACGCTAATTAAGATACCCAAGGATGGAGAGTATACGTTTTCCATCGAGACGGATAAAAATAGTAAGGCAAAGTTATATGTCGGATCTTATCCAAATGAATTATTCAAACAGGCGGTAGAAAAGAGTAAGTCTGGCTGGCATGTTACTTTTGCGCAAAAGGGTAAACTGACAGGCAAGCTGAAGGGCTTTGCGAAAGGTGGCTTTCTTTTTGAAATACAAGTATCTTACAAAGAGTTGGATGTCCCCTTAAAAAAAGAAGCCATTCATGAGATGTGGAAGGTTCAGTCAGACGCGAAAAAAAACTGGCGTGCAGATCGTAAGGGGGAATCTGATACCGAAGATTCGGCCTATGTATTAACGAAAGAGGGCAATGTCCATCGGGTTACAGGTGAAGTGGTCGGCATGAATGAAAAGAGCTTGCTCTTTCAATATGAAGGACAGGAACGTGAAATCAATCTGGACCGTGTGGTTGGACTGGTTCTTCAAAAAAAACGTCTCAAGGAGAAATCAAATCTAGCGTTGCAAAGTCAGGTGAAACTGATCGGTAATTCTCAGTTTTCAGGTGAAGTGACTGTAGATACTAATTCTACTGCTTCCATTAAGATGCCTTGGGGAGATCAGATCTCAATCCACAAGGTTGAAATGGCATCGATCAGAACCGTCAATGCCCGGTCAGTTCCATTGACAGGAATTGTTCCCGATTCTGTCACACAAGTTCCTTTTTTCAATCAGGTTTATCCGTATCAAATTGATAAATCGTTCTCGGGTTTGCCTTTGAAAGTTGGTAATAAAGTCTTTCGAAAAGGATTGTGTGTGC
>NZ_CALEMX010000019.1 GCF_937910335.1 uncultured Gimesia sp.
GGCGCAAATTACGTGCCAAAGCGAGGGAAGTCATCTGGGAAATGCGGGTTAAAACGGTCGTCCCAGTTTGTATCCTGTGGAAGTTTTAGTTGAAGTAATTTTGCATCAATATGTACCAGCGCGCTGGCAATTTTTTTTGACTGTTCTCTACTGCGATCACTGGGAATACGGGCAGCGACAATCAAATAATGCAGATCAGATACCGGATCGGAATCTTTGGTTATTTTTGCGAGAATCCGATCCAATAATTTTGGATTGTAGGGCGTGAGCATCGAGAGGACGCGGGCCAGTTCGTAATCCAGAATTTCATGACTGCTGGGAAACGCTTCCATGAGTCGAATTCGAATCGGATCCAGATGACGTTCGAATTCCGTCAGGTCCACGCTGTTGGCATATCCGTCAAAAACCGCTGACATCTTTGTAGGTGGACCCATATCGCCGAGCCCCAGCTGAATCAACCGCAGCGCATCCAGACGCAGATCCGTTTGATAGTCGCCTTCAAACACACTGATTCCCGTGCGCACGGCCAAAGGGATTACGCCCTCCTGCTTGAGAATACTGGCATACGCAAGTGAAATCTGAGCAGCGCCTTCATCAGCACTCACTCGGGAAGAAAGCGTTTTAAAATCTTCTGCGTTTAATGTAGCAGCAGCGCGGGCCGCCGATTGTCTGACATAACGCTGACTTGCCCCCAGTGTTTTCTGCAAACCGGAAAGACATGTTGTCTGATCAATCTGATCGCCCTGTTGCAGGAAGGCCTGTAATGCAAAACGAGCTACCAGAGGAGATTCATCCTTGAGCAGCGCGTTTAACAGTTCGGCTAATGTTTCGGACTGACTTTGATAGCCTAATGACCATGCCAATCGTGCACGGACTCGCTTGGATTTCTCCAGAATCAGTTGTTCCGCAATTCGATCCGGGAATCCGCCCAGTACTTCCGTGACAATTTCAATCGCACGAATGCGTTGCGCTACGGGACGCGTACGATCTAGCGTTGCCCGAAAAAAGTCGGCAGGCTCCAATGATTTCACTTGTGGAAGCCATGCTTGGCGCGACCAGCTACTGAGAGGCTGGGGCGCTGACAGACAATCTGTCAGTGTTTGCAAAGTTTCGGTGGAATCATTTTCTTTCGGAGAGAATGAGGGTGCTTTCAAGTCTGGTTTTTGTGCTTCAACGGGTCCCGTGTATTCAATGCGAAAGACACTGCCTCTCGTTCCACGTCCGCCCACACTGACATAAAGACTGCCATCGGAGCCAACATCCAAGTCGGTCGGCGCAAATCCAAACTGTCCAATACCCGTGATGAATTCACGGGGCTCGCTGGAATAAGTGCTGTCATAATCCTCAAGTGGAATCGCATGCACGCGGCCAAACGTCCAATCGGCAACAAACAATGCCCCCTGATAGGCTGTCGGAAACTGCCGATGCTGGTAGGAAGCCACACCGGTCGGTGAACCACGATGAAAAGCCGCGATCACTGGAGGCATGTCAAAAAACAGATCCGGGCGTTTCCAACTGCGACTCCTCCAGCCAGCATTCGAACCGGGAAGAACATGAAACACACGCGTCGGTCGATACCAGGGTAGTGAAATATCACGTTCGCCATCACTGTCATAAGTGAATACATCACCGTTTGGTGAGAAGGAAAAATCGTAGGCATTCCGAAAGCCGTCGGCGATGACTTCGCCTTGAGTCAGATCAGGACTCAACCGCATCAGCGTGCCGGCATAAGGTTTCTTAACGGGTGATGTCTTGCGCGTGATGTATTTTTCATTAATACCCGCCGTGTTTCCCAGTAACAGATACCACCAACCATCCGGGCCTTTCTGAATCGAATGCGTATTGTGTTCGCCTCCCGTTTTTGTCTGTAAAAAGACATCCGGTTTCCCATCCGCCCGATCGTCGGCATTCTGATCTCGATAACGAATCAGACCGGCATCACCGGTGCAGAGCAGATCCCTGCCGAGAAAGTACATGCCTTGCGCGCCAGTCTTGGGACCATCTGCAAATTGCTGATAAGATTCCGCAACGCCATCCTGGTCCGCATCAATCAGAATGCGCACATAACCCGGTCCGGATACAACAACTCTTCCTAGAGAATCGATGGTCATGGAATAGATATCGTGCGCCAGATCATCGTCGGCATACAGTGTCGCCCGAAAACCTTCCGGAACTTTGAGTCCGGAAAACTCTTCAGCTGCCTGACTGGGGGTCAAAACGCTTATGACCCCGAATACGAAACAGAGCATCAAAAACCAAAGTCGATTCACGGGACATCTCGTTTTGTTGAAAAGAAACATCGTACCTCATGTTGGTTCTATGATATGAAAAAACCCGATCAGTGAACCAAACAGGTGTCAATACCAGGCAACGAAATCACGTTAACACGACTGATATCATAGTGCTTGAATACCATGTAAGGCAATGCCCTCTTTTTGAACTTCACTGAAGAATATTGGGGGCTATTGAATGCAAAGTTCATTCTGCCCGGGTGGGAGTTTTCCAGAATTCCGGGCAATCTGGCAGGGTTCCTGCAACGATTTGTACAATCGCCTGACGTTCCTGCAAGGGAAAATCCTCAGGACTGACATCCCATTCCTGCTTGAGTTCCGAGTCTGTTGCATTCATAAATGCATAAATTTCCCGTAAAATCCTCAGTCGGGCAGACGGTGGCATCTTGTTGAAGCTGTCTGTGTAAATCAGATAACTCAGACGATGACGGAACAGTCTTGTTTTCAGATCAAAGTCTTTCAATGAGCGTCCCAAGGAATCACGTTTCCCCTGCTCTTCAAACCAGCTCTGGTACGTGGTCGTCCCTTTGAGAGGACCTGCTAGTTCCGCTTCGTCCAGAAACAACAGATATCGCAACAGGCGATCTTCGACATCAGATTTTAAACGCAACTGCTCTTCCATACTGACACGGGTGATTAAATTATGGCCGTGAACCTGATGATCCAGTATCAGGTGCGCCACAAGATCGGAATGCGGATTCAAATACTTGGAGGTATCAACAAACTGGTCGATCTGTTTCAGATTCGTCAGATACGCGGGATTGGCCTTTGATTCTTCAATCGCTTCTTTTCCAAATACATTACCTAAATGCACCATCTCTCCATGCGTACCTGTCACGTACCAGCCTCCCCAGCGTTTTTCTAACGGTTTATCATGAGAGATCTGGGAATACCCGGAAATCGGGCGGCCATGTAAATCGGTTAAGAAAGAACGAACCAGCAAGCCGGGTACTCGCAAACTGGAACCACCGGCATGACAGGAGAGACAACGATCCGATCGAATAAACTGCGGTTTCGCTGTCGGCTTAGCCTGTAACTCGAAGAAAATCGTACCTTTGAGCGGATCAACAGAGGCCAGTTCCATCGCAGTCGCACCGGGAACCCAACCCAGATAAAGATCATCGTTAAAATAAACGACACGGGGATTGGTCGGTTTTATCAGACGTGGATTGAGGGCTGTTTTCGAGTACACCATCAACTGAGAGCTTTCCGGGATCTTCAGATACTTTAAGACCTCGCGTAAATAGCCCCATTCCGAATCGTGCTGAAGGTTTAATGTGCCTGCACTCAACTTTTGATTCAGCATAGAGACCGGGTCAGTCAATTCCCCCAAACCATATTCCACCGGTTTCAATCCGTACGGAATGGGGTCCCGAAACTCAATCTCTTTGACCATTTCATGCGGCTTTAATGCCACCAAAGGTTCGTGCGCGCTCAGTCTTGCCGTCATGTTGACCAGAAGTGAACTCATTAAAAGGCAGAGTGCAATACAACGCGTTATCATGGTTCCCAAACTACAATTGATCAAAATTCACTTATGGGTTATTATTAATCTTAGGAAACGGGGACGCTGAAAGATTCCCTGCCCCTATAATAAGGGGGACAAACTCTCTGAGAAACCCTAAACTGGACCAAAGGGTCACTTTTCAGAAGAATGTCAGTCACCGGTTGTCAATCTTGACGTAAAAATCTAATATTCGTAAGAATCGCTCAGGAAATGTGACATAGTTCACAGAAGAAAACAGTCCTGAAACCGATATAATTATAAGCGTGGCTCACGAGCCAATTTGTTTTATTTCTGAGTGTTTAAAAGGGTTTCGCTTTGAAAACTCGTCGCTATTTAGCCGTCTTCATAACACTATTTGCAGCCTTAGTCTGCTTATCAGTCGATTTGCAAGCCCAAAAGAGTTCTCTGACAGATCTATTTGGCCAGAAGAACGCTTCGGGAGGTGCAGCTGCGCCGAAGGCGGAAATCAGTGTGAGCCTCCTGCCTCAGGATGCCAAAGCCGGCGATACGGTGACACTTTCTCTGGCAATGATCTTACCGGAAGGCTCCTATACATACTCAACCAACCCAACATTCGGCGGTGCGACCAAGTTTGTGATTGAAGAATCCCAAGGTTTGACGGCTGTCGATAAACACTTCAATGCCGACCATCCACCGAAAACAGTCTTTGAACCCCTGTTCGGACAGGAAGTCGAAAAATATTCAAAACATGTAATCTGGAATCGCCGTTTCGAAGTAAATAAAGATGTAAAAAACCTCTCGGAGGTTCTGCTTAAAGGACAAATGCTCTATCAGGTATGTGACGCGAAAAGCTGTGTCCCTTTACAGTTTGCTTTCACGGCTTCTCTGTCGGGCAAAAAAGAAAGTGCCCCCCTTTCGTTCACAACGATTCCCAAACGCCGCTTAGGACCCGATCCGGTAGAACTGACGTTTGATTTAGCTCCTTTAAAAAAAGCTGCTAATCTTGTACGGCTTTCGATCACGATGACCCTGGAGAAGGATTTTCATACGTTTGCATTGGATCACGACAAAACACAAGTAGGGCTGCCGACGCATATCGAACTTTTCAAACTGGAGGGATTAAAACCTGTCTCGAAGCAGTTCTCAGTCACACCAGAGCCAACAGTGGAAACACATGAAGATAAAAAACCACGCACACATTACAACAAAGTGGTCTGGTCACGTGTCTTTGAGCGGATTCCGGGAGCCAGTGAAATTGGTGTGGAAGGCAAACTAACTTATCAACTCTGTAACGAAGTGAGCTGCCGACGACCGATGCCGGTGGAATTCGAGTTGGGGAATTTGACAAATGCCACACCGGTTGCCCTGTCTTCGATCGAAGAATTGAAGGGTGGTAGCGACGATGATAGGCAATTTGATTCTAATACCGTTGCGGATAACCGTTCGCTCGCTCTCAATCTCTTTTTCGCCTTTCTGGGCGGACTGATTCTGAATGTGATGCCCTGTGTACTGCCAGTAGTTGCCATCAAAGTCATGAGTTTCGTGCAACAGGCTGGCGAAAGCCGGATGCGGATCTTCCTGTTAAATATTTTCTACTCACTGGGAGTAGTTGCAGTATTTATTGCTCTGGCTTCTCTGGCTGTCTTTGCCGGACTGGGTTGGGGTGGTTTATTTCAAAGTACAAAGTTCAATGTAGTCATGGCCTGTATCGTGTATGCGATGGGGCTGAGCATGCTGGGCGTTTTCGAAATTTCTGTACCGGGGGTTATCGGTTCTGCTGCCGGCGGACAACAGAAAGAAGGATTAACAGGTGCATTTCTGACAGGAATCCTGGCAACCCTGCTGGCCACTCCCTGTAGTGGCCCCTTCCTGGGACCGGTTCTTGCCTGGTCAGTCAGTCAGACACCGGACATTACCTATCTCGTCTGGATAGTAATGGGGCTGGGAATGGCATCGCCATACCTGCTCTTCAGTGTGTTCCCGAAAGCCATCTCTTATCTACCCAAGCCGGGCATGTGGATGGTGCGATTCAAAGAGTTCTCGGGCATTGTACTCATGGGTGCTGTGATCTTTATCATTTCCACAATGGACGAATCGCTGACAATTCCCGTGTTGATCATGTTGTTGGGAATCACAACAGGCCTTTGGATGATTGGCAGTCTTTACGAGCACAACTCATCAAAACAAAAAAAGATGATTGTGCGTGCATCCGCGCTACTTTTAACAACGGGTATTTGTCTGTTTGGTTACGAAACGAGCCAGAAGTCAGAGTATGAATTGCCATGGGTTCCCTTCAATGTGACAGAATTGAATCAATTGAGATCTGAAAACAAAACAGTGCTAATCGACTTTTCCGCTGAATGGTGCCTGACATGTAAAACAAATGAAAAGTATGCTTTAAATACTGAGGAAACGCTTGAGCTGATCAAAAAGCATAATGTGGTTACTATGTATGCAGATTACACAGACTACTCGCCAATAATCAAAGAAAAGCTGGATGA
>NZ_CALEMX010000020.1 GCF_937910335.1 uncultured Gimesia sp.
CCGGAAGAAATAAACAACGAAAACATTTTGCACCTCATAAACAAGCTTATCTAGCAGCGTTTTACAGTCCGCATTCGCCATTAATGATCCCCCTGCACGGCTATACGATTTTAAAATTGTTTCCGGATCGTAAATTACAACAAAAAGTCAAAGAACTGAACAATGCTTTGGACAAAGCCCGCGCTGAAGCACCCGTCGAACTGGCACAAATGTTATCGCTACAGGATGCCACACAAATTATTGAACCACGTGTTTTTAAAAGGGGAAATCCAGGTACACCCGCACACACCGTTCAAAGAAGATATTTAACTTTTTTCGACCAGCTCTCCAGCAAACCATTCACACGAGGGAGTGGAAGACTGGAACTGGCTCAAGCAATCGTTTCCCCACAAAACCCGCTGACTGCCAGAGTCATTGTGAATCGTGTCTGGCAGCATCACTTCGGCAGAGGAATCGTTTCAACACCCAGCGATTTTGGAATTCAAGGAGCCACCCCTTCTCATCCCGAGCTTCTGGATCATCTGGCAAGCTGGTTCATGCACAATGGATGGTCCATTAAAAAACTGCATCGCTATATCATGCAGTCAGCCACGTATCAACAACAAAGTATTTCTTATGCACTCGGCGAGAAAATAGACCCTGCGAACAAGCTATTATGGAGAATGAATCGTCGGCGTCAGGACTTTGAAACGATGCGTGACACATTACTCCAGGTAAGCCACCAGCTCGATACTAAATTCGGGGGAAAATCAATCAATGGAATCACGTTGAATTCCAACAAACGCAGAACAATTTATACTTCCATCGACCGACAACGTGTTCCTGGCCTGTTGCGCACTTTCGATTTCCCCTCGCCCGATGTCAGTAGTGGAAGCCGAAACTCAACCTCGGTTCCCGGGCAATCTCTGTTCCTCATGAACCACCCCTTAGTCCTGAAATCTGCTGCGATTCTAGGAAAAGAAGCGGAACAGGCTGCCAATCCTACAATTGGAATCCGACAACTCTATCAGAAAATTTTGCAACGAGAACCAAATCAGGAAGAGTTCCTTGAAATGCGGAAGTTTCTGGAAGCTGACCAACTCCCGGAAAAACCAGAGTCAACTGCTTCACTATGGGAGTATGGCTATGGTGCTTACGATCAAGGGTCAAAAAAACTATTGAACTTTAACACGCTCCCTTACTGGAACGGAAAACAGTTCCAGGGGGGAGAGCGTTTACCTGATCCAAAAATTGGCTGGGTCTTTCTTGATTCCACAGGAGGCCACCCAGGTAATAACATGCAGCATGTTGCCGTGATTCGCTGGCGCGCCCCTGAAGCAATGGCTGTATCCATAAAAGGAATTCTCAAACACGAAATGCAACAAGGAAACGGTATTCGTGGACGTATCCTGGTCGACGGTAAACTGATGCTGGGTCCATGGAAGATTCACCAGAAATCGGTGGAAACCAATCTCGATAAAATCATCCTGAAAAAAAATGACGCCGTCGATTTTATTGTCGATATCGCTGATCATCTGGGATATGACTCCTTTGTCTGGTCTCCGGAAATCACGATGTTACCTCTTGAAATAGAAACCACATCTAAGACGAACATAAAACAAACGCCTCCACGAAAATGGAACTATTCCAAAGAATTCAGAAAACCCGACTCAGTACAAATAACTCCCTGGCAAAGCCTGGCCCAGATTCTATTGTTATCCAATGAATTTCAGTTTATCGATTGAATCAGCGAAAAGCAGAAAACATGAATGACATCACACAAAACTTACCCCCTCTTTCCAGACGCGAAATGCTGACACGAACCGGCATGGGAATGGGCATGCTGGCTTTAGCAGGACTGACGTCAGAAGAAAACGCACAGGCATCAAACAGTTCAGGGGCGATCACCAGACATCATCCTGCACAGGCCAAACAAGTCGTGCACCTCTTTATGAATGGAGGCCCCTCACACGTTGACACCTTTGATCCCAAACCACTACTGAAAAAGTTCCACGGCAAACCGTTGCCAAACCCCAGTTTGCCCACGGAACGAAAGACGGCAGGTGCCCTGAGCTCTCCTTTTCAATTCAAAAAGTACGGCGAATCAGGAATCGAAGTCAGTGAGCTATTTCAAAAAACAGCAGCCGCACACATTGATGACATGTGCATCATTCGTTCAATGCATTCCGATATCCCGAATCATGAACCTTCACTACTTTTAATGAACTGCGGCGATAATGCGCTCCCCCGCCCCAGCTTTGGCTCCTGGGTAAATTACGGTTTAGGATCGCTAAATGAAAACCTGCCCGGTTTCGTAGTACTCTGCCCCAATGGTTTTCCGGTAGTCGGCCCCAAAAACTGGCGTTCTGCATTTTTGCCAGGTTCTTTTCAGGGAACTCATCTCGATACAAAAGAGACTGTTATCTCCCGATTAATCGAAAACATCAATAACCCTCAACCTCCCGAACGTCAACGACGACAACTCGACCTCTTACAGAAAATCAATCAGCGCCATCTAAATCAACGAGGACATGATTCCTTACTCGAAGCGAGAATTCAATCGTTCGAATTAGCTTATCGCATGCAATTTGAAGCGTCGAATGTCCTGGATCTTTCAAAAGAACCAAAACACATCCATGAAATGTATGGCGACGGTTTACAAGGACGACAATTATTAATGACCCGCCGCTTACTGGAAAAAGGAGTCCGCTTTATTCAGGTCTGGCACAGTGGAGGTCAGGCATGGGATCACCATAGTGGTATCGAAAAAGGCCTGAGACAGCTTTGCGGACAATGGGATCAACCCATCGCCGCGTTTCTGAAGGATTTAAAACAACGGGGAATGCTCGATTCCACCCTGACTCTCTGGGGAGGCGAATTTGGCAGAACACCCGTCGCAGAACTTCCCGCAATGAGTGGCCGCGATCATAATCACTATGGCTTCAGTATGTGGATGGCAGGCGGCGGTGTCAAAGGCGGGCACGTACACGGTGCCACCGATGAAACAGGGTTCGCCGCATCCGAAAATAAAGTCCACGTGCATGACCTGCACGCCACAATGCTGCATTTGCTCGGCATTGATCATGAAAAACTCACCTACCGCTATGCAGGTAGAGATTTCCGTTTGACTGATGTGCACGGCCGTGTCATAAAAGAAATTCTTGCTTAGTACAATGATGTTTTTAATCACACTCTACACTCAAGGTAATTAACTTCCATGAAAATTGAACAAATCACTTGTCAAATATTACGATCAGGTTCCGTCACTAACAAAACAGCCAGTTGCCAGGACTCCGTTTTAGTGCGAATTAAAACCGACACCGGCCTGGAAGGTATTGGTGAAGCAGATTCTTCCCCGGAAGTCGTCAAAGCAGTCATCGATGCCCCCTATAGTCACAATGTCGCGTGTGGATTAAGAGAACTTCTCATAGGTGAAAACCCACTGGAAACAGAACGACTCTGGCAGAAAATGTATCGGCACACCATGTACTTTGGCCGAACCGGTGTCACCATCACCGCCATGGCTGCCATTGACATGGCGCTTTGGGATTTGAAAGGGAAACATTTCAACGAACCAATCCATCGTCTCCTGGGAGGACAACACCACACCGAATTCCAGGCTTATGCATCCATCCTGTTCGGCAGGGATGGTCGGGAAACATGTGACATCGCCCAACGCTGGATCGAAAATGGTTACACAGCCGTAAAATTTGGTTGGGAACCGATGGGCGAGTCAGAAAAACTTGACCTGGAACTTGTCGCTGGAGCCCGCGAAGGTATGGGAGATGGTATTTTATTGATCGATGCCGGCTGCGTCTGGGACGCCAGGACCGCTCTGCAACGAGCACACTCCTTTGCTGAATACAATATAGGCTGGCTCGAAGAACCACTCTTCCCCCACGATGTCGCCGGATATGCCTGGTTGAAAGATCGCTCTCCCGTTCCGATCGCCGCCGGTGAAGAAGAATGTGGACGCGAATCATTCCGTCCTTATCTCGATCAAAGAGCCTTGGACGTTTTCCAAATTGATCTGGCACGCAACGGTTTTTCGGAAGCCACGTATCTAAAACATCGAATCGCTGAAATTGGTGCGCGTCCCTGCAATCATTGCTATACCAGCCCCATCACCGTCGCGGCGAGCCTGCACTGGCTGGCAACCTGTAAAGATGCGTTCATATTTGAAGACTGTGTAGAAGATGAACCTCTCAGACACGAATTGACGCTCGAAAAAGTACAAGCGGAAAATGGTATCATCCAGGTTCCCGATAGACCAGGTCTGGGCATCACGCTCAATGAAGACTTCGTCTCTGCACACATTGTCTCAGAATCAAATTAATCACAGCAGTTTATTTTTCCCCTTATTAAATAGAATCAACACCATGTCTCAATCTCCCATAAGTACAAAAATCGATTTTGATAAACCAGGAATGCAATGGGGCACCCTGAATATCCCCTTCTCTTATAATCTCAGTGGTTGGGCGCAGTTGCAAATCCCCATTGCCACAATAGCTCAAGGAGAAGGCCCAACGGTACTCCTCATGGCAGGCAATCACGGCGATGAATATCCCGGACAGATTGCCATTATGAAACTAATGAAATCCCTCAAGACAGAAAATATTTCGGGGCGCATTATTTTCATCCCCGCGATCAACATCCCTGCAGCGAAAGCAGCCACACGACTCTCACCCCTCGACGGTAAGAATTTGAATCGCTGTTTCCCTGGAAATGCAGACGGAACAGCATCCGACATCATGGCTCACTACCTGACAACCGAAATTTTTCCTCGCGTTGATGTCGTCATCGATCTGCATACCGGTGGACGCGGAGTCTATTTTTATCCGTGTGCTCACATGCATCTCGTAGATGATCTGGAACAACGTCGCCGAATGGCATTAGCAACACGGGCATACAACACCGATTTTTCTTTCCTCTATGCAGATATCGCCGGTAAAGGACTCTTACCCGTCGAAGCAGAAAACATGGGAAAAACCGTAGTCACAACCGAAATGGGAGGTGGCGAAGTAACCAGTGCTCCCGTACATCGACTCTCCCAGGACGGACTCAATAATGTGTTGATTCATTTGAAAGTATTAGCCGGTGAAGAAAAAAGCCGCGCCGATTTAGGGCTTCCGCCAACCCGTTGGATACAGGCACTCGATGCAGAAGATTACATTTTTGCCCCCGAATCTGGACTCTTTGAAAGTTTCGTGGATGTGGGAACCGACGTTTCCGAAGGCCAACCTTTGGGAGCGCTCTATTTCCTTGAGCGTCCCGACCGAGACCCAACAATCATACAGGCCAATTCTGACGGCATCGCCATTGCGCACCGTGCTCCCACTTTAACCAGCCAGGGAGATATTCTTTTCTGTCTGGCCCATGATGTCGAAGAAGCAGTTCTGAAAACATTTGAATAACCACACGTTTCACAACAACAGGGATCATTCGCATGAGTTTGCTGGACTGGTTTATCGTTTTCATTCTAAATGGATCGGTCATTGCGTTCGGCTTCTATCTGGCCCGTGGAACCAAATCCAGTAGTGACTGGTTCCTGGGAGGGCGTTCCCTTCCCTGGTGGGGTTTGGGGCTCTCTATTTTCGCTACCAGTGTTGACAATGCAGATGCCATCTCTTTAACCGGTTTCGCTTACAATCACGGAATGCACATCATCGCGGTCTATACTATCGCCAGTGTTTTTGGTGCGATTGTAGCCGCATTTTTTGTCGTGCCTGCCCTCTATCGAGGTGGTTTTTTTACCAACGCGGAATATCTGGAAACACGATACGGAAAATCAATCCGGACCTTTAGTGCGCTCATTCAGATTCAGTACCGAACAACAATGCTGGGGCTGATGATCTGGTCAATCTATCTAATGCTGCAAGGCATCCTTGATATTTCACCGGTACAATGCTGGGCCTTAATTGTATTGCTGGTCATTTTTACGGCCGCTTATACAACCTGGGGTGGGTTGACCTCCGTTGTCTGGACGGACGCGTTACAGAGTCTGATCATGATGGCAGGTGGCATTGCCATATTCCGCGCGGTCTGGGTTGCCAGTGGAGGCTGGACTGCAACCGTTGAAAAATTATCTCAGACAGCGGACGAAAATGGGCAACCCCTCATTAACTGGCTACATATTGGAGAATTTCAGGATAGCAATTCCACATCACCCTATTTGTTTGTCATCGGCTGGACGATTATCGGTCTGTGTTATTATACCGTCAATCATACTCAGACCATGCGCCTGATGGGGGCACGCTCTCTTTGGGATATGAAAATGGCGGCATTGCTGGGCTGTTTTCTGATTATGCCGATCATGATTGGCACTGCGCTGATGGGAGTCATGGGTCGCGTGCTGGTTCCAGAGATTACAGATCCTTCGAAAGCTGACCAACTTTTTCCATATTTTGCCAACCAATATTTGGAGCCCGGTATCAAAGGTCTGGTGGTCGCCGGAATTCTCTCAGCTGCCATTAG
>NZ_CALEMX010000021.1 GCF_937910335.1 uncultured Gimesia sp.
TACCGTGATCTCTATTTGTCTTATTCAGAATCGCATTCACTATGATTCAAAACGCAAAATTCAAGCTCTATTTTGTTATTGCCTTGATCGGAGTCTTTTCCTGTTCAGATTACGTTCACTACTCCTTACAGGCTCAGCCACCTGGACAGGGAGGATTTGGTGGTAGAAGAGACCGAGGTGGTTTTGGGAGCAGAGGTGGATTCGGCGGAGGTAGCCGCGGCGGAGCATCTGGTGATCTCGGTTCGATGGTGAGACGTGAAGAAGTCAAGAAAGAACTACAGTTAACGGAAGATCAAGTCAAGCAGCTGGAAGAAGTCGCTCAAACGATGCGTCCCTCCCGCGAGGAAATGGAACCATTCCTGGGCCGGATGCGAGATGCACAAACTGATGAAGAGCGAGCAATCATTCGTGAAGAAATGGGAGCGTCATTTGAGAAAAAGCGAAAAGCAGCTGAGGTGAAATTTTTCAGTCTAATGGATGAGAAACAGTCCGCCCGTTTAAAACAATTACAGTTGCAGGAGCGTGGTTATCGTCAACTGGGTAACGAAGAGACTGCTAAGTCGCTCAAGCTGACAGAAGAGCAATCAGCAAAAATCAAAGAGCTCCAACTACAACAATCTACAGCCTATCGGGAGTTGGGTCGTCGCGCTTCAACTGAAGATCGAGAAAAACTTCAAGCGGAATACAATCAGAAATTCGAAGCCGTTTTAACAAAAGATCAAACGTCCCAATGGAAAGCATTACAGGGACCACCTCTGGTTTCTGCTCAGAGTCAGGCTAAACCCGGTTCTACAACTGTGATCGGTAATGCTACACCTGCGACACGTCCGCGGCAACAAATTCCGATGGAACCGAAAGGACTGAAGCCGGAAGACCGCCGCATTTCTTTTGGAACTGGCAATGCCATTGCTATGCAAGATGCTGTCAAAGGAGATGCCAAAGGCAAGCAACCACAGGCCGTTGGTAAAATGTCATTCAATTTCCAGTTTGCTCCCTGGGGCGATGTTCTGAAACTATTTGCTGAATCGGCTGGTTACACTCTGGATTTAAATGATATTCCTCCGGGGACATTTAATTATTTTGATCAGGGCTCTTACACACCCACCGAAGCGCTGGACATTATTAACGGTTACTTACTTCAAAAAGGTTATGTGATTGTCCGCCGTAATCGGTTTCTGGTTGTATTAAATATCGATAATGGAATCCCTCCAAATCTGGTCCCCATTGTTGCCTCTGAAGAGCTTGCCCAGCGTGGCAAAAATGAACTGATGAGTGTTTCGTTCCCAATGGAGGCAGCCAACATCGATCAGGTGGCTAAAGAAATACAAGCTATTTTAGGACCGCAAGGCAAGTCGGTTGCATTGAAAACAGCAAATGCGATTATTGTTACTGATATAGGCAGTAATCTGTTACGCGTCAAAAAAATACTGGAAGGCGCCATCGCCAATGCAGGGCCTACCGATCTGGTTTTTCGTTCTTTCGATTTAAAGCATATTGATGCTATCGAAGCAGAGAAGATTATCCGAAACCAGTTCGGGTTGGCAGCCACAACAAAAAATGTCAGTGCCAGTGCCCTGACTATGCGTTATTATGAATCCCGTTCGCGACGGAGTAGCAGCAGCAGTCCCCCACCAGCACCAGTTACCCCAACGAAAACGACTCAAGTAACAGCAGATCCTCGCACAAATCGATTATTGGTGACGGCAACACCAGCGCAAATCAAAATAGCAGAAGAAATCATCAAATCGATTGACGTCGATGAAGACGGTTCCGGCAATTTGTTGACAGCAGGAGGAAATCGGCCATTCCTGCGTGTTTATACCGTGACATCTGCCGACTCAAAAGAAGTGACAAAAACTCTGGATGCCATGATCCCCGGCGTCGTTGTCAATGAAGATGCACGCAACAATAAAATACATATCGTAGCCACTCTCAAAGAGCACGAAAAAATCGAGGAAATGATTCGTCAACTGGATGGTGAAGGAGGCAGTCAGTCTGTTTCTGTCATCAATCTCAGCGAGCTTGATCCGATTTCCGCCACGTCAACACTCCGCTCATTATTCATACGTGACGGCAATGATGCCCCCACGATTGAAGCAGACCTGCTCGGACGCCGCCTGCTCGTGCGTGGCACCCCCGATCAGGTGATTCAGGTGAAAGCGTTACTGGCACAATTGGGTGAGGATGGTTCTGGAAGATCTAATGATATGCGCGATCGTGGTCCTGTTCGAACGATCCCGCTGGGCGGGCGCGATTCCAAGGAAATTCTCCAGTTAATCGATAAACTCTGGTCTGCCTCTGCCGGTGATACAAATCCTATTAGAATCGTCGTACCCTCTGAAAATTCATTAATTCAAAAGAAGGTTCTGGGAGAAGAAGAAGCTCCCACTCGAAATCGCGGGTTTCGTAATCCAGAGCAAGACACCAGCGCCCCGATCAATCGTCCGATTCAGCATCAACGCGGCATAGAGGAAACCGACAAGCAGAGATTATTCTTTACATCAAGTGAGCAGAAGTCAGCAGAACAAACTACAAAAAAGAAAAGCAGTTCACCCGAAACCAGTTCTGATCAAAAAGTAAAACCACAACCGAAAGCTCAGAAGAATTCAACACAACCTGCGCCACAGACAAAGAAAATAAATCCGGTTGCGATTTCAACAAATGGAGATAATTTGATTATTTCATCAACCGATCTGGAAGCCCTGAATCGGCTGGAACAAATGATAGACGCCTTAACCCAAGCCATCCCTCCTAAAAATCAATGGACGGTTTTTTATCTGAGATCAGCCGACGCAACTGCCACTGCGAAAATGCTGGAAAATCTGTTCCCGACCAGTTCCGTTTCCGCGATGGATTCGGGTTCCGGAATGCTTGGAGGCTTATCATCGATTGGCGGCAGTCTAATGGATGCAACCGGTTTAACAACTTTAGGAATGGGTCCACAAACATTGCGCATCATTCCGGAATCCCGCTCTAATGCGCTGTATGTCACCGGACCTGCCGATAAAGTTCGCTCTGTCGAACAAATGCTCAAGGTACTTGATGCCTCTGAATTACCGGCTTCATTGAAGGATCGTTCACCGGGGATCATTCCAGTGGAATATGCATCCGCCAGTGATGTGGAGAAGATTGTCAAAGAACTTTACAAAGATTATCTTCAGCCTCCTCAACAGCAGTCTAACGCACAAAAAGGAAACCCTTTTGCGGCGATGATGGGAGGCAGAAACTCTCAGAATGCATCTAATGCGAAACCTATTGAAGCCAAATTAGCCGTCAGCGTTGACGAAAACGCCAATCAGTTGCTGGTCTCTGCCAACGATTCTCTGTTTCAGGAAATTGAATCTCTAGTACGTGAGTTGGATTACTCTGCTAAAATGTCTCGTAAATCGGTACGCGTGGTTACTTTAAACAATGCCAATTCTGCTTTGATACAGAATGCCCTGAGTTCTCTATTACCGAATGTCTCCATTAGTACCACGGGCAGCAGCTCGCGGAAAAAGGCCACTGATCAGAAGCCCGGATCTCCTAAGCAGTCTACTTCTCCCGGCAGTTCCAACAATGGCAATGAAGATATTCGCCGTTTTTTTGAACAGCGAATGCGCGAACGAATGGGCATCCCTCAATCGGGTGGAAATCCGACACCCGGCAGTAGCCGCTCCACACGTGGGTTCCAGTCACCTGGTAGTAATAATGGCAGCTCACGTAGAGGCAGCCGTCCAGGCCGCAGCCGCTAAGTTACTCTGATTCATACCTCAAGATTTTTTTTGCTCTAGTGTAAACTCAATGGAAATCAGTGAAATTCTCCAACGACGTGGAATCCTTGACGAACGCCAGTTGCTATTAGCCCAGCAGTCGGCGAACGGTCATCGTCTAGACCGTGTTGTAATGGAGATGGGTCTAGCGACTGAAGAGGTTCTACTTAAAGCCTTTGCCGATGAACTGGGCATGAAATATTTTGAGCTGAAAGACTTTCAGGTTGATACCGAACTGCTTTCACAATTTCCGGCAACGCCGATCTTTCGACATGCTCTCCTTCCACTCAGACGAGATAATGGCCGTGTACTGGTGGCTTCTGCCGATCCATTTGACTTTGAAGCCATCGATGAATTGAGTTCTTTAAGCGGCCAGATCCTGGAACCCGTGCTGGCGCTTCATGATGATGTTGTCGAATTGATCAAGGATAATCTGGGTGTTGGCGGTGACACGATTAACGAACTGGTCTCCCAACGCGCATCCGAAGACGGAGTGGAACTGCTTGAAGAAGTCTCTGAAGAGCATGGCGAACTGGCCGATATGGCCCAGACGGCATCGGTTATTCGACTTGTCAACGAACTGCTGATCGAAGCCCTGCAACAACAGGCCAGTGATGTGCATATCGAACCTCATGAAACCGGGTTGGTCGTGCGTTATCGCGTGGATGGTTTGTTGCGGTTACAGTCAGTGCCTCCGGAAATCAATCATTTTTATTCAGCGATTATTACACGCCTTAAAATTATGGCGCATCTGAATATCGCGGAAAAGCGATTACCACAAGACGGACGAATCAAACTGCGTATTACCGGCAGGGAAATAGACGTTCGCGTTTCGATTATTCCCATGATCTATGGAGAAGGCGTCGTACTGCGTCTACTGGATAAAGAACGCATGGTGTTTCGTCTGGATAATGTCGGTTTGAACCAGGAAATGCTGACAACCTTTCGCGAATTGATCCAGGCACCTCACGGGATTGTTCTGGTAACAGGACCAACGGGAAGTGGTAAAACTTCGACCCTCTATAGTGCGTTGAATGAGATCAAGAATCCTGAGACAAAAATCATCACCGTGGAAGACCCGGTGGAATATCACAGTGAAGGGATCAGTCAAATCCAGGTCAATTCCCGAATTGGACTCACGTTTGCTAATGGATTGCGCAGCATTTTACGCCATGACCCTGATATCGTTCTGATTGGTGAAATTCGTGATGGTGAAACGGCCAACAGTGCAATCCAGGCTTCCTTAACAGGGCATCTGGTATTCAGCACTTTGCATACAAATGATTCCCCGAGTGCTTTTACTCGTTTGGTTGATATGGGTGTGGAACCTTATCTTGTTGCCAGTACTGTTGAAGCCGTGTTGGCACAGCGTCTGGTCCGTGTACTCTGTCAGCATTGTAAAAAACCTTATCAACCAAAGGCTGATAAACTACCTCCCGATTTTCCGGATCTCAATATTCAGGAATTATGGGAGCCTGTTGGTTGTCGACATTGTCGCGAAATGGGATATTCGGGGCGTATTGGAATTCTTGAACTTCTGGTAAATGACTCTGTGATCAGAAAATTATGTACTGAGCATGCCAGTTCAGGTCAAATTCGCGATTACGCCCGTAAAAACGGTTGGCAAACATTACGCGATGCCGGCTGGATAAAAGTAGTTGAAGGAGTGACTTCCGTTGATGAAATATTGCGGGTGACCAAGGGAGATATTTAGAGCGAAATTTCACTCGTAAGATAATGTCACAATTATATTTTAAGAGTTTAGATAAACCAGAGTCAGTTCAATGCCGGATTTTCAATACATCGCGCGAGAAGCAACGGGCCGCCAGGTATCTGGTATTCTGACTGCTTCCAATCAGCAAGATGCGCTGAATTCTCTGGCTGCGCGTAGTCTGTTTCCTGTAAAAGTGGATTTAGCAGATCAGGCCAAAGCTCAATTAAAGTATTCCGGCCGTCGTGTCAGGGCGCGATACCTTTCGATATTCTATACCCAGTTGGCAGACTTATTGAGGTCAGGAGTGCCTCTGCTGCGTTCACTCGAGTTATTGAATAAGCAGTCGAACAATCCCGCTCTCAAGCAGGTTCTGGAAGAAGTGCGTGGCGAAGTAGCCGATGGTACTCGTCTGGCAGTTGCCATGGGGCAACATCCTAAAGTATTTTCTGAACTCGCTGTCAGTATGATCCGCGCCGGGGAAGAAGGCAGCTTTCTGGAAGATGTGTTAAAACGAATTGCCAATTTTACCGATCATCAGGAAGAGCTGAAAAACCGTGTGGTAGGTGCGATGATTTACCCGGTATTTCTAACGACATTCGGCACGATCATTGTCAGTTTTTTACTAGTTTACTTTGTACCCAAGTTTGAGCCGATTTTCGCGCGTATGTCGGAGCGGGGAGAACTTCCATGGGCAACCACGACGCTCCTGGGATTCAGCGCATTCATGCAATCTTACTGGTTCATTATGCTTTTTGCGATCGGAATGAGCGTAGTGGCTGTTTATAAATATACAGAAACAACTGAAGGACGTTTTAAATTTGACCAGTTTCGATTAAATGCCTATGGCCTGGGAGGCGTTGTACGTAGCCTGGCCATTGCCCGGTTTTGTCGCATTCTCGGAACCTTACTGGCAAACGGCGTTCCCATTTTACAATCATTGCGGATTGCTAAAGATGCCGCGGGTAATAAAGTCATCAGTCAAGCGATTGG
>NZ_CALEMX010000022.1 GCF_937910335.1 uncultured Gimesia sp.
TGGGACCCGTTCCTGCAAACTGCTGTCGCCGACGATGAAGTGTTTTCTGAAGATATCGCGGGTCAGTTCTGGACGTTCCAATATCCGGTCGTCGACAGTGAAGAACGAATCTCATTTTCCACAACCCGTCCAGAAACGATGCTCGGCGATACGGCTGTTTGTGTGCATCCCTCGGATGAACGATATACACATCTGATTGGCAAGAAAGTACGAATCCCCTTAAACGGACGTGAAATCCCAATTATTGCAGACGCTTTGCTGGCGGATAAAGAGCTGGGAACCGGAGCCGTCAAAGTCACTCCCGCACATGATCCCAATGACTATGCCTGTGGATTACGCAACAGTCTGGAACAGATTAACATTCTCAATCCCGATGGAACAATGAACGAAGCAACCGGCGAATATGAAGGCCTCGATCGATACGAAGCACGCAAAAAAGTCGTCGCCGATTTGGACCAATTAGGTTTCTTCATCGAAGTTGAAGATCGGCAAATTCCCGTCAAACACAGTGATCGTTCCAAAACACCGATTGAGCCTTATCTGTCCGATCAGTGGTTCGTCAAAATGGATACGTTGGCACAATCGGCCATCGATGCCGTAGAAGACGGACGCGTACGTTTCTTTCCCAGTCGCTATTCCAAAACTTATCTCGACTGGCTCAAAGAAAAGCGAGACTGGTGCATCAGCCGTCAACTCTGGTGGGGACATCGCATTCCAATCTGGTATTGTGAAACCTGTTCTGAAGAGGATCTCAAACAGGCGTTTGACGATCGTTACGATGTCAGCTATCGGCGAAATGACGAAGATTCTAGTTGGCTGATCTGTAGCGAAACAGATCTGACCGGAGATGAGCTGGGAGCCGAACACCAATTAACGCAAGATGATGATGTCCTCGACACCTGGTTCAGCAGCGCTTTGTGGCCGCATGCAACACTTGGCTGGCCAGAGAAAAACCCTGACCTCGACTATTTTTATCCGGGAAGTGTCCTCGTTACCAGCCGCGATATTATTACGCTTTGGGTAGCCCGCATGGTACTGGCTGGCTTGTACAATCTTGGTGATATTCCGTTTAAACATGTTTGTATCCATCCAAAAATCCTGGACGGCTTCGGACAGACCATGTCAAAATCCAAAGGAAACGGCGTCGACCCGATGGATCTGATTGACAAATATGGCGTCGATGCCGTCCGATTCACTATCGCCTCCTTCGCAGGAGAAACTCAAGATGTCAGACTGCCCGTCGGCTATGAAGATCCCGAAACAGGCGAAATTGTTCCGCAAACCTTGGAACATCAGACTACCATTCCCGGTGGTGGAGAAAAACCACGGATTAAATTCCCAAAAAGCGGTAAATCGTATCAGTACACAAGCCCCTGGTTTGATCCAGACCCGGGAGAAAAAGTAGCCCGGATCGTGAGTGAGCGTTTTGAGTACGGCAGGAATTTCTGTAATAAACTCTGGAACGCCAGCCGCTTTGCGATGCTGAATCTGGAAGGCTACACCCCTGCTCCACTCGATGAAAACGATTTAACAATGGAAGACCGCTGGATTCTGAGCCGTCTCTCCAGTGTTGCGGAAGAAATGACAACCGTTTTAAATCGATACCAGTTTGATGTGGCAACGCGTGCCATTCGCGACTTTACCTGGAATGAATTCTGTGACTGGTATCTGGAAATGATCAAACCACGCCTGTGGGATGAGAATCAAAAACCAGCCGCTCAACGTGTGCTGGTCGGCGTGCTGGATGCTCTCCTGCGTCTGCTTCAGCCGTTCGTACCGTTTATCACCGAAGAACTCTGGCAACGCTTGAATGAGATTGCCCCCGAACGCGGATTGTTCACTCCCGAAACCGCTGCAGAAAGTGTCACAGTTGCCTCCTGGCCAGAACTACCTCAAACCTGGCAAGATCCCGCATTGGAAAAACGTTTCGAACGTCTGCAGGAAATGATTGTCGCCGTCCGTAATATTCGCGCGGTTTACAAAATTTCGCCCGCAACACCTCTGCAATTATTCCTGCGTTGTGAACCAAATATCGCCGACGATATGCAGAATGTCGCCAGCCAGTTTGATAATCTGGCCAAAACACTGCTGGAATCGGCAGGCGCTGATGTACAGCGTCCGAGTGGATCTGCCACCTTTTCGTTAAATGATGTTGATGGATTTATCTCACTCGAAGGGGTGATTGACCTCGAAGCAGAACTGGAACGCCTTCAGCTAGAAGCCGATAAAGTAAAGAAACATATAGAAGCGAGCGAGAAAAAACTGGCAAACAAAAGCTTTGTCGACCGGGCACCAGCAGACGTTGTTGCGGGTGTGAAAGAGACAATGGAAGTTCAACAAAAAAAGTACCAAAGCATCCAGGAAACAATCGCGCAGTTAAAAGGAAAATAGTGTCATTTTCGAAGTGTCGAATACACAAGAAATCTGTTATCTGGCGACCCATCGGTGTATAATAATCAAATCAAAAATTGAGACGTTCTGATTCACTAACATTAAAATCATTCTGGCTGGTAGTGTTATTTTATTAACTCTGTCCAACCTCTGGAGGCTCTTTTGCTTGTGGAAATGGAGTTATCTCGCATTATTATCAGCGAGCTGGGTGACCAGCAGGTAATTTATCTGCGCGAAGTGAACGGGGATCGCATCTTTCCGATTCTAATTGGCATTTTTGAAGCGACTACCATTGATCGTCGTGTGAATCAGGAACAGGCTCCACAGCGTCCCTTAACGCACGACCTGCTAAAAAATACAATCGAAACACTGGGTGGCACTCTCCAGGATATCGTCATCACAAATCTTGAAGACCATACGTACTATGCAGTCTTGCGAGTCGACCGTGATGGTGAATTGATTGAAATCGATAGTCGACCCAGTGACGCCATCGCATTATCAATTCACTATAACCCCATCGTACCAATTTTCGTACATGAATCGGTATTGGAACAGACTTCAAAATAAGCGATTCCGCAAGTCAACTTTCATACAAAAAAGGCAACTCCGAATTTGAATCGAAGCTGCCTTGATAATGTAATTGCCAGATGTTTTTCTGGATCGACTAATTGCATTCCGCCTGTAACGGTCCGGCGAGTTCATCAAGAATGATCAATCGACCCGGCTGCGTTGTCATGTAAGTAGAAGGAATCCAACTGGTTGGTTCGTGCCTCAAAGTCATCCAGACACTCATGCCTTGCCACTGCATGCCCCGTGAGAAAATGCCGTCACAGCCGCCAATGATCTTGTCTGCCTGTAGAAAACACCCGGGACCAATCGTATTAGCATAAGCGGGAACAAGAGTCGTTCGGCTCTTGAAACTCGTCACGGCATTCTGCTCGATCGTCAGTGGGTGCAGTTTCGCTCCAATCCGATGCGTTTGTTTTTTCCATTCCTCTTCCGAATTAAACTCACCAGCAAAGTGAGGTTCCCAGAAAGCAATATGGCAAACGCGACCAATGCCGAAGATGACCCCCAGCTTGGCACCGGCTGACTTCAACTCACCAATTTTCTCAGCATACGATGGCAGGACATCAGCCGTAGCAAAGTGTCTTTGATTTTCCGGAACCGTCAAGTCTCCCAGGGGCCCATAAAAGGCTTCCTGCATCGCGTATTGAAATGCACCAGGATTCGTTGGCGGCAACGTGTTTCCGTCAGCGTCACTCCATTCATCCATATTAAATCCATACACATGATCGCAGGAAACGCCCCACTCTTTCAGGAAATAAACCGCCCAGCGATACATGCCCATCGGACCTACCGGTAAAATCAATGCCAGTTTCTCGCCGGCGTCACGTGACTGCTTGATCGTCAACGCAATTTCATGCCCCAGAATCGTATCAAAATCAGTCACACTGCTACACATGACCGGTTCAAAGTCTGCATGCCACCAGGACTGCCGATCTGTAATCGAAGCTGGATCCGCAGTCATACACGCATCAATCTTAGCCAGATCCCAGCCAGCTGGAAAATAACCTTCCATCATCGAACCGGCAATCGTACTCATTAAATCCATAACACTCCCCTTATCAAAGCAATTTCACAGGTTTGTCAAACGATGTAAAATCTAAAAATCACAGATTTTCTTATCATTGTTGCATAATTCACGCTCAGGCGTGGATTTTAACAAAGACTGACTATGAAAACAGGAAACAGATGGCAACGATTTCATAAACAAAAGAAGATTTAAAACACCCCCCTCACACAAAACATCTTGAATTCTCTCACCGATGTAGTTCTAATAGTACAGTCGAGTTGATTGCTCTCCGTAGCTTTCAATCCTGCCCGAATAGTACCTCCCTCATAAACCGAACAGTTTATCATTACGATAAGTGTCAACCTGCCTGATCGAACGACAGAGTCCTCTCTGCTGTGATATATCAAGGGCATTTTTCAATAAATAATCAGACCATCTTAGTTAGACTTTGATTGCGCTCCTGATTGGTCCGATGGATATTTTATTGAACAAATACCCCTGCTGCGGTTCATCCAACCGGAGAAATAGAATCTATGAAAGTACTGATAGCACCCGCCTGTACGGCAATAGCCATGATCATAGGCTGGTTTGTTTATGAACAGTCCCTCAGCGATACGCAGACGGCACCCAAGACCATCATCACCCGGCCCATCGCTGTCCAGGTCACGCGCTCTACAGAAAAATCACTGGTCAAACGGATCAATTTGGTAGGAAACCTCGAAGCAGGTTCGCAGGTCGAAATTCGAACCCGACACAGTGGCTACATTAAATCAATGCCCTTTAATGTAGGCGATCGCATCAAAGCGGGAGATGTTATTCTCGAACTGAATGACTCAGAAAATCAGGAACTGGTCAGTAGATCCGAGGCAGCACTCAAGGTTTCGAAAGCCCAACTTGAAGCACAGGAGACCTCTGAAAATCTCGCCGACAAGGCATACCAGCGTCTGAAGGTATTACAGAAATCAGGGGTGAGTACGAACCAGCAGATGGAAGAAGCGATGGCAAATTGGACCATTGCGAAAGCGCAAACAAAACTGGAACAGGCACGCGTCGAACAAGCCGAATCTGATCTGAAACAAAGCAGGCTGCGTTTGCAGGAAAATAAAATTTTGTCACCCACAGATGGATTTCTCGCAGAACGACTGGTTGACGTGGGTGATTTGGCCAAACCCGATGTCGCTTTGATGAAAATTGTTAATCTGGATCCAGTACGCACCATCGTACATATTGTCGAAAAGGATTATGAGGATGTAAAAAAAACTCAGGAAGCCATTATCACAGTCGATACCTTCCCGAACAGAACGTTTGCCGGTCATGTGGTTCACAAAGCCCCCGTCCTGGATCCTCAAACACGTACTGCAGCTGTGCAAATTGAAATTCCCAATAGCGGGTTTTCATTAAAGCCGGGAATGCATGCCCGCGTGCAAATTGTGTTTGAACAACATCACAAAGCCAATGTTTTACCGGTCGCTTCGCTAACTCGACGGAAAGATGGTCCTGGATTGGCGGTATTTATTATTGAAGGAAATCCGCCAATCACGGAACGACGAAACATTGAAACCGGGATCAATGATGGCGAACTGGTTGAGATCCTTTCTGGGATTAATTCCAAAGATCTTGTCATTACGCTCGGAAATCGTCTGGTCGATGAAGGCCAGAAGGTCACGCCAATTGAAGTCCCCATGGAAGAGGTTCTTCAAACACCATTGTCAACTTTACCGCAGAAAACCAACTTATGATCTGGATCATCGATTTTCTCAACTGCGGATGATTGAAGAATAGTATATGTCCCTGACCCGACTGGCAGTTCAGCGCCCGATCACAACACTCATGGCCTCTCTGGTATTGGTCATGTTGGGTTGTGTTTCTTTGTCGCAACTCGCAGTCGATCTGATGCCTGACATTCAGAATCCCAGCGTCAGTGTCATTACCATCTACAAAGGCGCAGGTCCTAGCGAAGCGGAAACGCTCATCACGCGCCCCATTGAACAGACACTGAGTTCGGTTGCGGGTGTCGAAAACATCCTCAGTAGCAGCATGGATGGCAGTAGCACCGTGCGTCTGCAATTTCAATGGGGAACCGACCTGACTCTAGCGATTAATGAAGTCCGGGATTCCCTTAATAAGTTAAGGAACTCGCTCCCCGAAGGAGCAGAAGACCCCTACATCCGCCATTTCGATGTGGCAGACAGCCCGATTATTTATATGGGCCTGAATAGCGAACTGGATCCGATCTCGCTGACGCGACTAACGGAAAATCAGATCCTCCCCCAATTTGAACAACTTGAAGGTGTCGCCCGATTACGCATGCGAGGCGGGATTGAACGAGAGATTCAAATCAATTTGGACAGGAGTAAACTCGAATCCCTGAATATGGGCGTCAACGAAGTCATCAACGCCTTGAAACAGGACAATATTAACCAACCAGCCGGGAATTACAAAGAAGGTCACCTCAATTTACATATTCGCAGTCAGGGAGAATTCACCAGCCTGGATCAAATTAAGGATACAGTCGTACGCGAAAATGCTGGAGCCACTGTCCATGTCCGCGATGTCGCGAAGGTAGTCGATGGTGAAAAAGAACGTACCGAACTGACACGGATGAATGGACAACCTGGAATCCTGTTATATGTCTATAAACAATCCGGCGCCAATACAATCAGCGTCAGCGACCGGGTTCGAAAACAGATTGAGAGAATTAATCAATCGATCCCCGATGTCAATCTGACGCTCCGCGTTGATAAATCCGATTTTATCAGACAAGCAATTGCGAACATTAAAGAAGCAGCGTTCTACGGCATGGGTCTGGCCATCCTGGTATTGATTCTCTTCTTAAGAAGCTTCCGGAGTATGCTGGTGATCGGCGTCTGCATGCCACTCTCTGTACTGGCAACTTTTATCCTGATTTACTTTCAGGGCTTTACACTGAATATTATCTCATTCGGCGGCTTAGCTCTGGGTGTAGGTCTTCTCGTAGACAATTCGATTGTGGTTCTGGAAAGTATTTTCCGCAAAAGAGAAGAGGGCCTCGACCCCATCTCTGCTGCCATTGAAGGCACAGAGGAAGTCTCTTCTGCCATTATCGCCAGCACTCTGACCACATTGATTATTTTTCTGCCGCTGGTCTTTATTCAGGGAACTACGGGAATTCTTCTGCACCAACTAGCGTGGGTCGTTTCGTTCTCGCTGATCTGCTCGCTGTTTGCCAGTCTGACCTTAACTCCGGTCATGAGTGCTTACTGGATCCCCAATGAGACAAAAATAACCCATTCTCGCTGGTCACAACCCTGGTTCACTCTGATTAGTTCATTCCATAACATAAACCATAAATTTTTACTGTTGCTGGAACAATTCTATAAACGAATATTGTCTTTCAGTCTGAAACATTCAACCATCATCAGTTTTCTACTATTAATCTGCTTT
Source organism: uncultured Gimesia sp. (assembly GCF_937910335.1). Classification (GTDB taxonomy): domain Bacteria; phylum Planctomycetota; class Planctomycetia; order Planctomycetales; family Planctomycetaceae; genus Gimesia. The sequence goes on from NZ_CALEMX010000022.1 coordinate 7,391, forward strand.
ACAGCAACACTTGGCTTAACCCCACGTATCAAAACAGAGTTTCTGCCCAAAACAGACGAGAGTGCTGTCAATATTTTTGCGAGGATGGCAGCTGGAATTCAACTCAATAAACTGGATCAGCAAACTCAGATCCTGGAACAGGCTGCCATGAAATCTGTTCCGGAATCTGTCGCGGTCGCTTCCTTTATCGGAGACAGTGCTGACGATGCAGATCGCTGGAATCGTACAACATTGCGGATTCAGCTCTTACCCCGTAGCGAACGAAAACGGGACATCGAACAAATTCGTAAAGCGCTCGATGAGGCAATTGGACCTGTGCCTGGAATGAAAGTCCAGGTAAAAGCACAAACCGAGATGATGCTGATGAGAATGATCAGCAGAAGAGGCGGCGGAGATCTTATTGTCCAGGTGGCAGGTCACAATCTGAAACTCTCGCAAAAAATTGTCGACCAGGTAGTAGAAGTGATGCAACAGATTCCTGGCCTGATCAATGTCGAAGCAGAAATTGCAGACCAACGACCGGAATTGACCGCTTCTATTGACCGGGATAAAGCAGGACTTCTGAAAATCAGCGTTCAGGATATCGCACAAACACTGGAAACCACGATTCAGGGAACCGAAGCCACACTCTATCGAGAGGAAGGGGATGAATTTCCCGTCGTTGTACGACTACGCGAAGCAGATCGTGATCATCTTTCCGATGTACAATTAGTAGGAGTCACCACAGCCACAGGCAAAACAATACCTTTGAAAAACCTGCTGGAATTCAAAAGTGACGAGGCACCAGTAGTAATCGAACGCCAGAACCAGCAACGTGTCCTGAGAATCTTTGCTGATGTGGAAGGCAGAGACCTCGGCAGTATTGTTCCCGAATTACAACGCCATCTGAATTCGATCCAGATCCCCTCTGGATTTTCAATCAGAGTTGCAGGCGACTGGGAAGAACAACAGAAGAGCTTCAACGCTTTAAAACAAGGTTTTGTTCTAGCAATCATCTTGATGTATATGGTCATGGCTTCCCAGTATGAATCGTTGCGCGATCCGTTTTATATCCTGTTCGCGGTCCCTCTCGGCATGATGGGGGTCATCTGGGTCTTTGTCTTTACTGACACGACTTTGAATGTTCAATCCTTCATAGGTATCGTAGTCCTATCTGGAATTGTCGTGAATAACGCGATTGTACTAGTTGATTATATCAATCAACTACGCCGACGCTTTCCTGATAAACCGCTGACCGATCTACTCATTCAAGCGGCGACTCGCAGGTTCCGACCCATTTTAATGACCACACTCACCACCGTTCTGGCAATGATCCCAATTGCCCTGGGATGGGGCGACGGCGGGGAATTACAAGCACCCATGGCCCGTGTTGTCGTCGGCGGCTTATGCGCCGGCACGATCATTACACTACTTGTCATTCCTTTGATTTTTCAGGCCTGTACATTGCCTGTAAAAAAATCGACCAAGGAATCTCAAGCAGATACAGTGGATGGGTCCCTATTAGTAACTTCGGCAAAATCCACTTGAAATTGCCGGGAAACGCTCTCTACGATAGCATCAAATCAACCAGAGTGTCTATAATATGCGACTAAAGGATTGTCTGGCTGTTTCCCCTTCAATTCTTAAGTGGCATGCGGCAGTCGGAACGCCAATTCTCTCATCTGTGGGACCCTGGATAATCATTCTGATTTATGATGAATCAAAAACCTTCTCTCAGTTCAAAACCGATACCGTACAAATCGCTTTTCCCCTGGCTGCATCTGTTTCGTGTCTTTCGACTGGCTGTCGATTTTCAGAAAATCATGCTGGCCTCAACTGCGATATTATTGTTGTTTTTAGGAAATCAACTGTTTAACAGCCTGCCATTCGCTCCTGTACATCAGGCAGAAAATGCCCCGGCGCTTCAACATGAGATTCTGTTTCCTCCTCAGTCTTCACTTCTAACACCCAATCGCCATCACTCATTTGGCGAGAACCTCTCGCAGTCAATTCATTCTGCCATCGAAGGACGCGGACTGCTGGAACCAATGTCATATTTTACCAGACCAGTCTTAACACTCTTTCAGGCTGGAGTCGGCTGGAGCGCACTGGCTTATGCCACAACCCAGCTCATCTGGGCGATTATCGTCTGGTCGCTATTTGGTGGTGCAATTACCAGAATTGCCGCAATCCAATTTGCACAGGATGAGCATATCGGATTTATAGCCGCGTTACGCTTTTCCAGCAAACGCATTCTCTCACTCGTAAGTGCTCCCCTGCTCCCTTTTGCAGGGATGGGATTTTTCTGGATCTTATGCCTGCTCATAGGCCTGTTTGGAAATATTCCGGGCGCGGGAGCCATCATCGTTAGCCTGCTCTGGGGATTGGCCTTTCTTTTCGCGTTTGTAATGAGCTTGATTCTACTGGTCACACTCGCGGGTTGGCCCCTGATGATGACGACGATCAGTGTAGAAGATAGCGACGGATTTGACGGATTAAGTCGCGTTTTCAGCTATCTATTCAGTCGCATCTGGTATTTTCTCTGGCTCGTGATTGTCACGCTCTGCTATGGTTCGCTCTGTCTCTTCTTCGTTGAATTACTTATGCAACTGGTCTCGTATCTCTCCTATTGGGGGGTGAGCTGGGGAATGGGTAGCGAGGAAACCGCGAAACTGTTTCAACAGAATCAAAATTCCATTGCAACAACCATTTCCCTGGGCTGGCAATCCATTCTCAGCATCTTATTCTCAGGCTTTGTCATCAGCTTCTTCTGGTCTGCCAATACGGTAATCTACTTTCTACTACGTAATTGTGATGATGGTACTCCACTGGACCATGTGTATAACGCAGATGAGGAAGAAGAACAGGCAGCCGACCTGCCCCTGGCTGGCGTTGCTAAAGCGGGGGAACCAGTCATTGAAAGACCTGTTACACCAGAAGAATCAGACGAGGAAAAACCAGATCCAGAAGATACGCAATAAAACTGGCGAGAGCCAATAGAATGCGCAACGGAATTGAACAATCGTACTTGGATCAGTTAATCACTCAGAACAAGATCAAACATCCATTCTGCAGATCACCAGCGGAACAAACCGGTTCCCCATGCTAAACCTGCACCGAAACCACTTAAAAGAATGGTATCGCCGCGGTTAATCAAACCGGCGTTGAAAGCCTCATCAAGCACAATCGGAATCGAACCGCCTGAAGTATTGCCATATTTATCCAGGTTGTTAAAAACCTTTTCCCGGGGAATTCCCAATTGCTCACAAGCAGAGTCAATAATGCGAATATTCGCCTGATGCATCAAAAACAAATCAACGTCATGCACACTCATGCCAGTTTTCGTCAACATCAGCTCGATAGAATCAGCAACCGTTCTAACTGCCCATTTAAAGACGCTGCGGCCATCCATGTTTAAAAAATGACGACCCTCTTTAATATCTTCGACTGTCGCTGGATTGCGCGTACCACCTGCGGGTCGATCCAGTAACGAGCAACCACTTCCATCAGAACCGGTCTGATAACAGGTTAAGCCCTGATGAGGATCACCCTTGGCAAGCAGCACTGCACCTGCTCCGTCACCAAACAAGGGAGCCACGCGGCGATCTTCAGGATTGACGATCCGGCTGTTGCAATCACCGCCAATCACTAATGCCAATTTACTGTTTCCAGTCGCCACGTATTGAGCGGCTGTCACTAACGCGTACATAAAACCGGCACAAGCAGCCTGTAAATCGATAGCTGGTGCATCAAGACCTAAACGATCCTGAACCAGACACGCGACAGAAGGGCACTGAAAATCTGGTGTAAATGTTCCTACGATGAGCAAATCAATATCTTCAGGACGGACGCGCGCTGCGCGAATTGCCTTTTGTGCTGCTTCATAGCATAAGTCACTGGTCGCCATCTCTGGTGGTGCATGACGCCGTTCCAGAATACCAGTTCGTTGTTCAATCCATTCAGGATCAAAACCAAAACGCTCCTGCAGATCCTGATTCGTAACGACATTGTCAGGTACGTAAGATCCACTCGAAACAATTTGTACTCCCAATAATGAGTTAGTTCGTTGACTAATCACCTGGCGACCACGCTTGTTCTCTCTTTTTTTATTCTCAGGCGACATTTGCAACTGCTGATTTAGCAGTCCGGATGCATCCAGAACCGATTCGAGATCGGATGAATTCACCTGATTTTTAGTTTGATATTTTAAAGAAACTTTGTGCATTTTTCTGACATCCTTATTCAGCAATTGTTGAACTCTGTTGATTTACAGAGATCAACCTCCATTCAACACGAATCCTATCGTGATGTAGCACAATTCCACCCAATACAGGGAGTGATTACAAAATAATGCCTGTTATAAACGTAGATCTACAAAGTAATTACCAAAACATTTCCGGATTGATAACCAATGAGCAATACAGATTGCTTGTGAGAAAAGACAGGATCGACTCTCACTAGTCATTGACAGTTCTGACAAAACTTAATGTTACGAACAACGACGCAAAGTATAGCGATTCATAAAATTGGAAACTAGCGAAATATAGAAAATTCTGGTTACGGTATAATATAGGTAATTTAATTCGCCATGCAAATGTACATAAATACCCATTTCCCCAAATTTCAGCATAATCTACTTACCCAAATCTCCATCAAGGCTTCATCAGGCTGAGTCTCTGAATCCTGTAGAGTCATTTTATTCTGCCCCTTTTCAGGCAGCTTCTTCATTAATTTGCTGATTGCTGATCTGATAATGTAAATATGTATTAAATTCCGAATCCAATTCACCTGTCCGTTTCACCTCTACACTGATGCCATAACCACGCGTTTCAAGAACACGAAACCGGACAGGCATTCCAGTCTCAAAAGAACACGAGACATAAATATTTCCATCCATCGGTGGTGACAGCCCGATGTGTACGATGCTCACCTTCTGGTTCCTGGAAAACTGCACGAGAGTTCCACCTTCGACCACTTCCACTCCCTCCGATTCCATCGTTCGGTTCATCCACTGTGAGCGGTTTTCCTCGCGTTCATTAATATCAAGGGTTTGCTGATTGGAATCTTTCTGATCTAACAAAGCCTCAAACAGTGCTTCATTATTCTCGTCAATCATATCTGACGATTCCGAATCTATATCTTCCTCAGCCGCAATCGGATTTTGTTCAGAAACTGGATGATGATTGAATAGACTCACAAGATCGGTCCCTTTATCCTTTTCAAAAATATGAATCTCGATCGCACGATTTTTGGACACTTCACGGTTGATCAATTCCAGAACACCGGCAAATCCCAAAAAATATACCAAACCAAAGGAAAGTGCGCCGGCCACCGTCAACTCTTCAGCAGGCAACAGTGCGAGCATTCCTGCAATAACCGGAAGAACGGTCACCAGGGTTAAACCGTTTTGTTGACCGACTGTCAGGTTCATTAACCGCAGAGCACGAATCAAAAGTAATACCGCAAATGAAATACACGACATTACACCGCCAACGGTCAGGAGAGGGAACAAACTCTGCGAAATTTGTATTAAACCCGTCGCCCGCATCAGCAGTAAAAGTGCTACGATCAGAAAATGGAAGCTGATCAGAAGAAAAGGGAAGAACCATCTCAATCGAGATGGCTTTCTCTGATTCGCTTGATCCTTGAATTGACTGTATTTTGCTTCGTTCATGTCGAGCATCCTCCATTCTGCCCGGCGAGAGTTCATTCAAAAGTCAAATCATATCCTGAATTCAGGACATGGCAAATTGGGGCTCAGGAACCTCTGCTCCTAATCCTGCAGCATCTCTCAATTCTGCAGCTTTGTCCGTTGCTTCCCAGGTAAAATCGGGATCGTTCCGGCCAAAGTGTCCGCCCCAGGTTGTCTTTCTGAAAATAGGACGACGCAACTGTAAATGATTGATGATTCCCTGTGGATTCAAAGGGAAAATTTCTCTGACCAGTTCTGAAATTCTTTCTTCCGGAATAACGGCCGTCCCCTTGGTATCAACATAAATACTGGTTGGTTCCGCAACTCCGATGGCATAAGAAAGCTGTACTTCACATTCGGTCGCCAGACCAGCGGCCACAATATTTTTAGCAATATAACGTGCCATATACGCTGCAGAGCGGTCTACTTTGGTTGAATCTTTTCCACTGAATGCCCCGCCACCATGACGACCCCATCCACCATAGGTATCGACGATAATTTTTCGTCCTGTCAAGCCGGTATCTCCGTGAGGGCCACCAATCACAAATCGACCCGTTGGATTGATATGATATTTCGTTTTATCGCTAAGAAAGTTTGCTGGAACAATTTCTTTAATGACATTTTCAATGATGAAAGTTCGGATCTCTTCCTGCGTCACATCATCTGTATGCTGTGTAGAAACCACAATCGCAGAAACTCCGACTGGCTTGCCATCTTCATAATCGACAGTCACCTGACTTTTGCTGTCGGGCAATAACCAGTTTACTTCACCATTCTGACGAATTTCAGTCAGTTTATTTAAAATCCGATGGGAAAGAGCAATCGGAACCGGCATGTATTCTTCTGTCTGATTGCAGGCATAACCAAACATCAAGCCCTGGTCTCCCGCACCTTCTGCATCAACACCTTGTGCAATATCTGCACTCTGTTGATGTAGCTTCACCAGAACTTCACAGGTATCTGCATTAAAACCGATATCTTTGCTCGTATAGCCTATATCTCGGATCACATCACGGGCAATTTTCTCGTAATCCACCTTGGCATTACTGGTAATTTCTCCTGAAAGAACAACTAAGTCTGTTGTACACAATGTTTCACAAGCCACGCGTGAATAAGGATCGCCAGCAAGCAAGGCATCCAGAATTCCATCCGAAACCTGATCAGACACTTTGTCTGGGTGCCCCATACTGACAGATTCACTTGTAAACGAGAATTTAGCCATGCGTTACTCCACTCTTTTGCAATTAACCTGGGTCATGAGTTGTATTGAGTCCGAATGTGGACTGACTGGGATATCTGATGTACCTTTTCAAATAAGATACTTATGTTAACAACAGGTATCAGTCTCGGTAGTGCACTCTCTTAAAATATTACTTGAGTACAATTGTAGAGCCCCCCAATCGACTCAACAAGAGTTTCCACCCTTCAGCTTAACGTTTTGAACAAGGTTTCTTAAAAAACAACCCAGTATTCGTCGACAATTTGCAAATCTGTTCGCATGACACTAAGCAGCTCGTTCACAAGATATCGCGTCAGTATCCACAACCAGCGAAGTAATTAAATTCACAGTACGACTCGTAGCCCCTCGTTGATTCAACACAAAATTTTGCGCCCGCGCCCCCTGTCTCTTCGCTGAGTTGGGATCTTCCAGCCAATCTCTGAGTGTATCCAGGAAGTCCGCCTGATCCCCGACGACCGTGGCTGCATGGTGTTGGATTAAAGCATCGACCACATCTTTGAAATTCCAGGTATTCGGGCCAAGCATCAAGGCGGCTCCATAACCTGCAGGCTCTATCATATTTTGTCCACCTCGATTCGTCAGACTGCCACCCACAAACGCAAAATCAGCCAAACCCCAGCAGGCCTTCAATTCCCCTAATGTATCCAGTAAGCAAACCGACGGTTGTTCCACATTCGAAAAAGGCAAAACGACATTCAAATCATTCTCCCCCTGATCGCTCCGACGAATTAAGGGCAATCCGAAACTCTTCACAATCCCGGCGACTTCTTCAAATCGTTCCTGATGTCGCGGAACCAGTATCAAACGAAGATCAGGAAAACGTCTTCTTGCCTCCAGATAAACTTCCAATGCCAGACGTTCTTCAGGTGACTGAGTACTACCTGCTACCAGAATGATCTGCGAAGCATTCAACTGGAACATCATGCGTAATTCATCTGTTAATGAATTATTTCGTTCCACCTCAATTCCATCAAACTTAATGGAACCTGTCACATGAATTCGTTCGTCATTTCCTTTTAATTTCTGAAACCGTTTGGCGTAGGTCTCTGTCTGAGTGGCAATCAGGTCCAGCCGATTCAACAGTGGACCGATCAATTTACGAATTCGCCAATAACCGCGAAAACTTTTTTCACTCAGACGGCCGTTAATAATTGAAACCGGAATCTGTAATTTTTCTGCCGCCAGAACAAAATTTGGCCAGAGTTCCATTTCGACCAGAATCACCGCCGTCGGCCGAACACGTTTTAGAGCACGCTGCACTGCCCAGGAAAAATCCAGTGGAAAATAACAAATCTCATGTTCAGGAAGTTTCTCTTCAGCAACAGCAAATCCGGTATGCGTAGTTGTCGTGACAACAATTTCCACACCGGGAATCTTCGCCTCCAATGCCCGTACTAAAGGGGGGAGCTGAAGCACTTCGCCAACACTGACCGCATGAAACCACAGACAAGGACGCTGACTCTCACGAACTGGCAGACTCCCTAGAAATTTCTGTTCCCATCCGGATCGATATTTCTTGAGAACCAGAATCCGGTAGCAAATTAGAGGGGAAGCAACAACCAGTAACAGGCAATAGGCCAGATTCAAAATGTAAGAATACAATGGCACGGGATTCCGTTCCCTCATAAGACAAAGGTTTGACTAAATCATTCCCTCTTGAAAACTACAGGTTCTTCCCACAGCACTTTTTATATTTCTTCCCGCTCCCACAGATGCAAGGGTCATTTCTGCCGACTTTGGGTTGTTGATTCACAATCGGATCAATCTTACGCTCAACAGATTCAGAAGAGTTGTCAGACTCGTCAATCGATTCATCGTAGTTATAGTCATCCGTCACTTCTTCATGCACAGTCGAAGTCACCTGCCACAGCGAACCGACAAAATCAGGACTCTGTTTTTCCAGACGGAAGATAGCCGAAGTCACCTGCTGACCAATACGCCCCCACATCTCATCGAAAGCTTTCATCCCTTCACGGCGGTATTCTGTTTTGGGGTCTTTTTGAGCATAACCTACCAGACCAATACCAGACCGCAAGTGGTCCATGTAATACAAATGATCTTTCCAGGAGGTATCCAGCACTTCCAAAATAAGAGAGCGTTCCGCCTGACTCAGTTCAGGACGATACCGTTGATTATAAGCCTGATACAAACGCGAACGGACCTCGTCATCTGATAAAGGCTCAAGTTCCGCGGCTGTTAATTCTGTCGCCAGTTCCTGGTTGGCCCACTCAACAAGCTCACCTAATGCTGGATTTTGAGAATCGGTTTGAACACCATTCCCTGAACTCACTGGACTTTCTTTGGAATTAGCTTTTGTGAGGAACTGCTCAATCTGCGAAGAGGCTTCCCCGTTAACAAATACTTTTTCACTTTCAGCTGAAAGAATATTTTGAATCTCATTGACCGGCTTCCCTTTTAATGATTCCGGATCCAGATTCGATTGGAACCTGGTATTGGCCCATTTGATCAGACTAATGCGGCTGTTGGCTTCGTTACCCGGTTGTTGATTACCCAGAAAGTTATACATGCCAACCGTCACGGGAAATGTCACTTCTTTTTCCCGGTAAAGTTCTTTGACTTTTCCAAGAATCTTTGCTTTGACTTCAGCAACACTCAGATCCTTAAAATCGTCCGGTTCAGACATGATGCCAAACTGATAATCTAAATATCCTGACAGCGAACGAGAGCCCCACTCCACATCAAGAAATGCCTGCAGCGGAGTAAAATCAATTCGATCTATGGCCTTCAACGCGTGCTCGTAAAGATTATGATGTAAGCCATCCCGACCAATTTTCTTTAACTCTCGATCATTCAAATTCAGATTAAAATACGCATTCGCCCATTTACTCAATGCCTGCCAGTTCCAGTCATCTTCATATTCTTCCGGCAAATTCTCAGTAATCTGCTCCGCAATGATATCATCCGCCTGAAGACTGGCCTCGTCCTTGAGGTAACCGACCAACTGCTCATAATCCATATCTTTAATATTGGAAGAATCGATATCGATATGCGCTTCCTGGCCACACCAGGCTGCAATCGTATCCCAACAGTAATTCTTGTCTAGCAGACGCTCGGCTTCTTCTTCAATCTGCCGTTCAATCATTTCTAAAATCAAATCACGGCAATTACACCCATCCAGAATCTGCTGGCGATATCCATAAACATTCTTACGTTGCTCGTCCATCACTTCATCATATTCGAGCAGATGCTTACGCTGCTCAAAATGACGTTCTTCGACTTTTTTCTGTGCGCCTTCAATCCGTTTCGAAACCATTCCACTTTCGATGGCTTCTCCTTCTTCCATCCCTAGACGCGATAGAATATTTTTGACCCACTCACCGGCAAACACACGCATCAGCTTATCTTCCAGAGAAAGGAAGAAACGGCTGGAACCCGGATCACCCTGACGACCCGATCGACCACGCAACTGCAAATCGATGCGACGCGAATCATGACGCTCTGAACCAATCACATGCAGACCACCCACACTCATGACTTCTTCAGCTTCAACATCCATCCCTTCGCGTTTTTCAATCTCTTTAACCAGTTGATCCCATTCCGCTTTGGGCACCTGTAAGCGAGATTCATACTTCTGACTCAGTTCATCCCAGGCAATATGCTCGGCACTACCACCCAGAATAATATCCGTTCCACGACCGGCCATGTTGGTAGCAATGGTCACTGCCCCTTTACGACCCGCTTGCGCAATGATTTCCGCTTCGCGCTCGTGATGTTTCGCATTCAGGACGTCATGCGGAATCCCATATTTACTCAGCCGGTGACTAACAATTTCGGACTGCTCGATTGAAACCGTTCCCACCAGAATCGGGCGTCCCTGCTCATGAACATCTTTCACCTCATCGGCAATCGCGGTCCACTTCTCCTTCTCGGTCTGATAAATCACATCGGGATGATTCACGCGCTGCATCGGGCGGTTCGTCGGAATACTGACCACATCCAACTGGTAAATTTTCCAAAACTCTTCCGCTTCGGTCATCGCCGTACCGGTCATCCCGGCTAACTTATCATACAGCTTGAAGAAATTCTGTAGCGTAATTGTCGCTAGAGTCTGTGACTCTTCCTTGATCTTCACGCCCTCTTTAGCTTCCACAGCCTGATGCAAACCATCGCCCCATTGACGTCCCGGCATTAAACGACCGGTGTGATCATCCACAATAATCACTTCGCCCTGCTGAACCACATAATTCACATCACGTTTATAAAGATGGTGCGCCTTGAGCGCATTGTCAATTAAATGTGGCCATTCCATATTGCCCGCGGTATAAAAACTTTCCACACCCGCCAGCTCTTCCGCGTGTTTCACTCCCGTATCCGTTAAATGGCACGTGTGTTCTTTTTCTTTGACTTCAAAATCGGATCCCTGATTCAGCTTGAGCGAGACGGAATTTGCCTTTGTGTATTTCGTAAGATCATCCTGAGCCGGTCCCGAAATAATCAAAGGCGTCCGGGCTTCATCGATCAGAATATTATCGATTTCATCGACAACCGCATAATTCAGCGGCCCCTGCACTTGTAGCTCTTTGATCGGTTTCATATTGTCGCGCAGATAATCGAAACCGAATTCGTTATTCGTTCCATAGGTGATATCGCAGCCGTAATGCTGCTGACGCTCTTCAGGCCCCATCCGCGATTGAATCGCTCCCACAGTCAGACCCAAAGCGATATGAATCGGCCCCATCCACTCCATATCGCGGAGTGCCAGATAATCGTTCACCGTCACAATATGGACTTTACCCGACAAGGCATTCAGAAACGCAGGCAACGAAGAAACCAGCGTCTTGCCTTCCCCCGTGACCATTTCGGCAATCATGCCTTTATGCAAAAAGTAGCCACCGATCATCTGAACGGAATAATGACGCATATTCAAATTACGCCATGCAGACTCGCGCACCGCGGCAAAGGCATAGGTCAGAATATCATCCAGTGTTTCGCCAGCTTCTAGTCGCGCTCGCAATTTAGATGCCGTCTGCTTCAGTTCTTCATCTGATAGCTTCTTCAATTCCGATTCAAAACTATCGATTTCCGCCAGCATCGAACTTGGCACGACCTCGTCTTTGCCCTCTTTAGTTCGGTGAAAACCCAGCTTCCGAATTTGTCGCTCGTTTGATGATCCGAACAGAACCATCAGGACGCGTTCGAACCACGCCGTAACAACAGTCAGCCATTCACCCAGTTTGTCTAGGAATTCCATTTTTTAACCTGAACTCGAATTCTCGAAAAATAGTCTTCAATATTGCTTCTAAAACAAACCATACCGACTGTCATACTGGCAGTAACAATGGTTCGCTCACCGATTTTGAGACTGTATAACGCTCTTAGAACATCCCTGACCGGAATGCATTGAATCTCTGTAAGTTCTTCGCTTTCCGAAGTTTATTTACTTTGAAAAGTATGGTCAATGGCGGTATTGCCTTCATACTTAAGCTCTAATTCAATGGATTGATAGGATCACTCATAATGAAATGCAACCAATGTGCCAAGTCTGGGCAATTTGTAATATCTTCCTCTGGATTATTTTACGGGATTTCCTATATTTCTGGAACGAACCCAAAAACCCATCGTGACCTAAACCTCTATGGAGCTTACAGATGTATAACGGCCCCGAGGCTGACAAATACCAAAATGGCGCCCCACCCTCGCCTCCAGCAACAGATTCCAAAATCATCGTCAGCTCAGATACTTTCCGCGAAAACCGGATTCCCACCGGTCAAACCCGGACTCGGAAATGGCCTGTTCTCCATGCAACAACTGTCCCTCCCATCAATCTCGACACCTGGAAACTGGAAGTTGGCGGCCTCGTTGAAAACCCTCTTGCCTTCAATTGGGACGAATTTCAACAACTTCCACGGACTCAAGTCTTCGCCGATTTCCATTGTGTCACGCGCTGGTCACGCCTCGGAAATCTCTGGGAAGGCGTCTCCGGCAACGAAATTATGCTACATGCGAATGTAAAACCAGCAGCCAAATATGTCCTCGCCACCGGCTACGATGGAGACTGGACCACCAACATCCCTTTAAAAGACTTCCAGTCAGAAGACGTCATCCTCTGTGATCAACATGATTCAGAACCATTGGACGCCGATCATGGCGGCCCCCTGCGTTTGATCGTTCCCCTGCTCTACGCCTGGAAAAGCGCCAAGTGGCTCAAACGAATCGACTTCATCGCCGACGACTCTCCCGGCTATTGGGAACGCTGCGGCTATCACAATCACGGCGATCCCTGGATCGTCGATGAAAATAACCCGGATGGCGAACGCTTCCAGTCCAAAGACAACATCCCTCCCGGCTTTGACGACGTCCCACCCGACCTTTTTTAACTTTTAATATGAGAAGTCGAATTGATTCACTTCAGCTCATTCCTGTCTCATTTTTTCTGACACATGAATTAATTCGACTTGATTCCCTCACGCCATTCCACATGATGCTAGCGAGTTGATCACGACGACATCACGTTTTTATATTTGTGAAATGACTTGAAAACTCGAAGAGATAACACACATCCTTGCGATACATAATCAGTTACAAGAGTTTCCCAGCTATGCAATATTACCACAGGCCATATCCAAAGTGATCTTCTAACGCCAATCTGCCTCATACTCTCCCGTTTGTGCTTTACCAAGTGGCTTGTATCGCAACTTGAGATATCCTTCTCCGAGTTCCGCAAGAACATATCCAGGTCTCAGTTCGTCTACAAAGAAACCGGTAGCTTTGCCGTCTGCAATGCGGTCTTTGAGTCCGCGGTTTTGGTTGTAACAAACAGAGGGACAGAGAACTTCCACCATATTACCATGGTCTCGCCAGCCACGAATGCCGTTATGAAAGTGGCCGTGCAAGCACGCCAAAATGCGATCCGCATAACGCTGTTGGAGTTCGTAGAATGCCTTCTGACCATTGGACGGTTTCACGTACCAGCCGCGATCCGGGTTCTTGTTCGAATGAATTGGCACGTGGCAACACATGACGATCTTTAGTTTTTTTAGTGTAGCATCGGCGCATTGTGTTTTTAACCAATCAATCTGCTCGCTTGTAATGAAGCCATCGTGAGAGTCGCGATGCGCATTATCGAACAGTATGAATCGAACACCGCCGTAGTCAACGAACCGATCAGTTTGCTTGGTGACATACTTTTGAAAAAGATCATTCGGATCGTGATTACCGGGAATCTCGTGAATCGGCTTATTGAGAGCCTTTCGCGTTTCTACATAAATCGGATACTGCTCTTCGCGACCAGAGTCAACAACATCTCCAAGATGTAGCACAAACTGGCCGGGCTGTTTATTGATTTCAGCAATCGCAGCCCGCCACTGCTTCTCGGAAGATTGATTATTTTTTCTACCAAGATGGGTGTCACTCACAACAACGAATGACAACTTGTTGAGATCATCCGCAGCCGACACCCGCTGTGACCAAAACATCGCCGCTCCGCCAACAGCACTAGTTGCAAGCATCTGCCGGCGATTTAATTGAAAATTTCCCACTGTTAAACCCTTCGAAATCAAAATAAGAATTTGATACTGACACTTCCCAAATAGAATCTACAGCAGCATACACAAAAGCCGCCACCCTTTATGGTAACTCTTATCCTGAGGGATTTCCACATTTTCATACCTCTCAACTCAGATCGAGTGTCGATTTCACGCCAAAAATGCAAACTTAAACGCAACAAATCTCACATGCAATAGGTATCCCTGAAGGAACCGTCAAGTCGCGGTTACATCACGCGTCGGAACAACTAAAGCAAGTCATACAAAGGAACGAGTTAAGAAAGAAATTGTAGAACAGATCCGAGAGACGCTCCAAGCAGAACAGAATGAATTGAACGATGGATATCACCTGGACAATGCAGGCATCTTGAAAATGTTTCAAGGTCACTCAAAGTGGATCACGATAGTTTGGTTTGCTCTGATGGCGGTGGCAGTGACTGTGATGATCGTATCTGCGGTCCAATTCTTTCGTGTTGAAAGCGTCCGCGCCATGATTGCATGGGCCACTGGATTCACCGTCTGCTTTGTCATGGAAGCATTCATTGAGTTTTGTTTTTAGCAGAATGCCGCTAGAACGCCCATCAATGTCAAATAAAACGACTGGGGTTACAAGTCGTAACCTTAGCCATCGGAATTCAAAAAGAGGCAGATCAGTAACAGGGTGGGTCTGCTACATAATGGTCGAACAGACAACTGTATTCTACAAGATGTCACAGACACGTCGGAGATGAATATTCGAGGCATCCAGAACAAAAGTGATCAGAAACTTTTGAGATACTTTATCACCTGTTTTTCTTACCGCCTGTTTTTCTTACCGATTGATCAGGGTTTGCTGAGTACGACCGTTGAATTCGTCCAATGGGAGACTCATGACCTCTGCGACGGTTGAGACAGAGGCACGTGGTACTTTCGTAAATCCGCTAAAATTTTCCTTCAACGGTTTCTTGCGATTCCCACCCAAATTATTCAGAAGAATCATGACTTTTTCATAAACACCCACTATAATTATTTGGTCAAACATGCCAACCATTTTTCAGAGCAATAATTAAGAAGGTTTGTGCTTATGACCAGAATTAAACGCTCCATCGTTCCCTGCTCATTAGGTTTTACTCTCATTGAATTGCTGGTGGTAATTGCCATCATTGCTATTTTGGTCGCATTGCTCCTGCCGGCCGTGCAGCAGGCGCGTGAAGCAGCCCGCCGATCATCCTGCAAAAACAATCTTAAACAAATCGGACTCGCACTCCACAATTATCATGAAACCCATAGAGCCCTGCCACCAGGATGGATCGTCAAAAAACGATTTGACTCCCACTGGGGATGGGGAGTCATGATTCTTCCATTTGTGGAGCAAGCTCCGCTGTACAACAAACTGAGTGTCGGCAGTCCATTAGATCTGAGCGGCGCTTTATCCGACGTTAACCTCCTCCCATTAATGCAAACTCCCATCAGTGTATTTCGCTGTCCTTCCGACACAGCGCCAGATTTAAACACAGGTCACGCGCCTTTCAACAAAACTTTCGATGCAGTTCCAGTAACGACTTCCAACTACCCTGGAATTGAAGATGGAGACTTCTGGTCAGTCAACACAGGTGAGGAGTTTCAGGGATCGTTCAGCAGAAATACGAGCTTGAGATTTCGTGATTATAAGGACGGGCTTTCGAATACCGCCATGGTCACCGAACGAAGCTGGCGGACTCAAACACCAACCGGCTCTCTTGAATGTAATGCTGCCATTATGTTCGGAATTGGAGGTGATGGAACAACATTTCATGGTCGATATGCCCTCTGCATTGGGCGTTTCGGAATCAATCCCATAGGAAGCAGTACCATCTTTGGGGAAACCGTTACGCAATGCGCCCGCGGCATCAGCAGCAGTCACACCGGTGGAGCTCAGTTTCTTTTTGCAGACGGAGCTGTCCGGTTCCTCAGTGAAAACATCGAGAAAGATCCCAATCCAACCGATGCCGACGAAGACTTCCTGTTCCAGAATCTTCTCAACCGGAACGATGGGAATGTGATCGGCGAATTCTAATTCTCAGATGATGGTGAACAAATTCGGGCCTGCTAAGCAGACCGATGTGACCGAGATTCAATACTCCGAAGTTTTTAGAGCCAATTGCTGCTCTTTGCCTTTAGACGAAATCATACCAGATGCCACCCAAAATCATTTGATCCCTCTCCCCTGAATGAACATTTCAATAACAGATCGTATTCATTCTACGATGACAGCTTCCCCTGAATTCACTTGTAGGAGAATTTCTCATGAAATGGCCGCTGTTACCTCGCCGAAATAGCAAGACTGAAGCTAACGACAGAAATCAAAAGACTTCCAACAGCTGAAACTACTCAGCCGCTGTCATCGTTTCCAAAGCAAACCAGGATTTATTCAGATAACTGCAACTGCAGGCCGCTGAAGCATCGGGAACCAAGACCAGACCGCCGGCGGGAATCGCGTTGATCCAGCAACCAGGACGCACGCCACCGTAGTTTTCGATTTTGTTGTTTTTATTGAAATCGAAATATCCGAGCGTGGCGGACCGGAAGAACATCATGTTTTCACAACTTGCCATAATGCCGCAGCCATACGAACGTTTGAAATTGAACGGCTTCGGTTTTCCCGAAAGCAAATCCCAGGCCCCACCCTGTGCATAAACAGTCTTTCCATTAATCAAGGGGCGCGAGCTGTAATTTGCTTTGGCCTCCCACGTCTTTTTCCCGGTATTGCTGTCAAACACGCTGAGCCTGCCACCTGTTTCTGAAGACAGCCTGAAACTCGTCGGCTGATAACTCATCAGCAATGCATCATTTTTCGGACTGACCGCCAGCATCGTACCATAGATATCCTCTTTGTTTTTCCAGATCACATAACCATCCGAAAGACTCAAACACAACAACTCACCCGTAGGTTGCTTCCACGATTTGGGACGCGGTTTCCGTCTCTCCAATTTCGTTCGATCAAAATCTGCCAGCGGACGATCAATCAGATAAATTTTCTCATCGGCAATCGCAATCGCATTGTGACGAAAGGAATCCTTCGATTCGTGCTGCCACTTCAGCTTCCCGGTTTTGACGTCAAAGGTAAACAGCCGGTTTGATTCGGTCAGTTGCTTACTCATGTCGCCCGTTGTGTGATGATAGCGAAATGCGACAATATGCTTCGGATCTGCAGCAGAGCCAATGAGTGCCCCATCATGAAAGGCGATATAACCCCAGGGCTGCACTTCTTTTTTCGCGGAATCATCTTTAGACGGTGGAACTTCAAACGTCTTCACCAGCTTTCCCGTCGCCGCGTCCAACTGAAAACATTTCTGTTCATGACGAATAAAAACCGAATCGCCTCCCAGACAATAATTACTGCCCGTTCCGGAAGCGCCCATCAGTTCATCGCCATCGTAGGCTTTGAGCACACCCTTGATCTGAAAACGCCACAGTTCATGACCGTTAAAGGCATCCACACAAATCAAGCCATCATTCCCTTCATGAAACAAACGCCCGTTCGAAAACAAGGGTGCCGGACCGCGACCATGCCGCGAGGGAATCACAAAATCAAAATCTCGATACCATAACATACCTAACCGACCGTTAACCAGTTTATCATCACTGCACAACGAATTCGCCGCGTCTGCATATTGATGCGTCCATTCTCCAGCTCCTTTGATCACTCCTCGCCGGTCCGTTTTTAATGCACCCGGTTTGCCATAGCAGATGACACCGCCATAGGGACGCTGTAACCGCCTGGCTTCGTCTAATGCAAACAATTCCGCGCCAGCGTCAATGGATCGACGGGAGACAATCAGGTTTGCCACTTTATTCGGGCAGTTTGTTTGATCGAGCCGACGATGCAACACCGTCACCCGCGTCCCATACACGCCCGCTGCAGTCAGGTTCTTGCGTGCCAGAGCAACCAACTCGGGATCTGACTCAATCGCCACCACGCGCAGTTTCGAGCGACTCACTAATTCATACGCCAGTGCCCCATCGCCACAACCGATGTCAAAACAGTAACCTTTGTCAATTTTTGATGCTTTGAGAATTTCCACTGCCGCTTTCGCAACGGTGGAATCACCAGGAAACGGTGACTTCAATGCCGGTCTCTCTTCTAAACCAGCGGGCAATGCAGAATTAGCGCCGTATGAGTAAATAGTTCCCCGATCCGTGCTGACTACCAGATGACCATCGCTGACCGACAATCCGTAAGCCACACCTTCCACCACTGAAGAAGAGACGCCGGCACCTGCTTTCAAATCAAAAATATCTACAAATCCTGCAGAACCAGAAACGATTTTATCCCCGGCAATGATCAGGCTTTCGCTGGGATGTGGTAATTTGACAGACCAGATTTTTTTGAGTCCTACAGTGCGGACCAGCTTGCCTTTACGATCTGGGTTTTCCGTTTCGATCCATTCATAGCGGGAAATCGTGCCTTTACCGGCCTGCACAAGACCATCCTCTGTAGCAGCGGTTTGACCCCCTGCAGACTTTCCGATGGCTTGACCGTCTGATGCCTGAAAAATCACGCCGCTGTTCAGAAACAGATCGTTGATAACAACAGTATCGCCCCCGCCCTCTTTCCTGTTTTTTTGCAGATGAAAGTATTCGAACTTTCCTGAGCGCCTATCCATCGATGCAGGCACCGCCCGCCCCGCTGGAACCAGCAGATGATCCCCGGCAATCGCCAGATATCCCTGTGCAGAGATGCCGCTGTTCGCGTTCGCACCCCCGTGAGGTTGAGGCATATAAATCTGGCCGGAATCTTTATTCGACCAAATTTGCTCGCCCGTTTTGGCATTCAACGCATAGAGAAATATTCCATCACTGGGCCAAATCCCTGCTGCAAAATAGACGGTACCATCCACCACGACTGGTGCGCCCCGTGCAGGCCATTTGGAAATCACACGCTCGTTCCCGACCACCATCTTCTCACTCGGTCCGCCACGATGTTTCCATAACAAAGTTCCATCATCGACGTGCAGTGCATAAAGAAATCCATCATCACTGGCCACCAACAATTGATCACGCCAGGCAACCGGGGCAAATCGTACGGGTCCTTCTGTATAGAATTCCCAGATCCGCGCCCCCGTCAACAGATCCAGAGCATGCACTTTTCCGGTCACACTATCACCAAAGAAAACATGACCATCGGCGATCACACAATGATTCACACGGTCATAAGTCAACCGCGTACTTCGCGGCCAGGCGGGCTGTGGTGCATGTGTAGTCTGAGACTTCCAGTGCAACACAAGTTTCGTCGGCAGCGACTCAGTCGTGTATCCACTACGATTCGCATCGGCCCGGTAAGTCGGCCAGTCCACCGCACAGAGAGAATGGTTACTCAAACAAAGTCCTGTGAAGATCACTATGAAGTAGCAGAAACAGTGATGGATTCGATTGAATAATTCGTGCATTATGTATTCTCTAATTCCAACAGGCAGGGTATCAGCACCATCAACGGCGTCATACGAAAGGGAAAGATCGTAGATTCATCAAATCAAAACGCTCAAGATAACCACTTTTACAATGGTCAATTTGTATATTATACCATCAAGCACTACCAAACAAAAAGCAAGAGCCATTCGGAACTTCTCACATAATCATTATCAGATCCCATATCATGTGCAGCCAATGAAATAATTCATCCTGATAGAAGCATATCAAATCAGAAGTCGTCCTGTAATTTTTGATCACAGTATACAGTAAATACTTTCTGTTTTCGGATCAGATCGGTTGAAAATTTGATTAGAATAGAGTGCAATTGAATTGTGTATTGAGTAAGACGCTCACCTGCAATGACGCCAACCTGTTTTCACTTCAAGATTCACCTCTTTCGAAGCAGAATTCTGGCGAGAAATTGAAATAATTCCCTCTACATACAGGAGACTCGAAATGAAACAACTCATGGTGGGTGTTGCGCTGATACTATTCGTCGCTAACTTACAACTCGCGTGGTCCCAAGACCGTGCCGCCGATTCTAAAACCCAAACTGTCATCAAACAGTTAACCAAAAGCCAAAACAAAAGTCCTGAGGCGACAGAAAAAGTCAATCAGTTAAAAGCGGATGCGACCGCTGAAATTCAAAGTGCGGTAAAGTTGTATGTCGAAGCCTACAACGCCCGTGATGCCAAATCTCTAGCAGCACTCTGGGCCCCTGATGCTGTCTATTTGAGTCAGGTCACCGGAGATATCATCAGAGGACGATCTGCCCTGGAAACCGAATTTGCGGGCCAGTTCCAGAATCTTGACCAGGCAAAGATCGAAGTGGCAACAAATTCGATCGAATTCATCTCCCCTAGTGTCGCTTTGGAATCAGGCATAGCTACCGTCATTGTGCCAGACACAAAACCTGAAAAAAGAAATTACAACGCGATCTACATCAGACGCGAAGGAAAATGGTTACTCGATCGCGTCACAGAAAACCCGGAAGCAGTCGTGGATACATCACACCACGACAAACTCAAAGCACTCGACTGGATGGTCGGCTCCTGGGTCGATCGGGATGAAAACTTCACTATCAAAACGGATTGTAAGTGGATTGGAAACAATAACTACCTGCTCCGTGCTTTCAAGGTGACTTCCATTGAGGAAAACGACAACGTCAGCGGTATGCAGTTCATAGGATGGGATGCAAACAAAAAACAGATCCGATCCTGGGTATTCGATTCAAAAGGAGGCTACGCGGAAGGCCTCTGGTCGCAAAAGAAAGACCGTTGGATTGTAAAAACGAAAGCCACTCTGGCTGGAGGTGAAATCGCAACTTCGACCAGTATTCTGAAGCCCGTTGACGATGACACCTTTACCTGGCAAAAAGTGAATCGTGTTGTAAATGGTGAAATCCTGCCTAATATTGATGAAGTCTTCATCATCAGAGAATAAATCCTGCCTTCTGACAAACATGAGGCAGTAAAAAATCACCAACACAAACAACACAATATACAGGAAACAGAAATGAAAAAATTCAATTATAAATCGTTAGTGCTGATTTGCAGTCTGGCGCTCACTTTCAGTTATCCCCTTTATGAATTATCAGCCCGCGGCGGGCGTGGTGGAGGCGGAGCACGAGGCGGCGCTTCTCGTGGTGGAGGAGCCTCACGGGCCAGACCTTCTGGAGGACGAACCCCGTCAATGAGTCGTCCCTCCCCCAGCAGAAGACCGACCTCTCGTCCCAGTTCGAGACCCAGTTCGAAACCAAGCTCAAGACCCTCTTCGCGTCCCACTCGACCCAGTTCGAAACCAAACACACGCCCCAGTACCAGACCCTCACAAGGCAATCGGCCCAATACGCGTCCCAGCACACGACCATCACAGGGGACACGCCCGGGATCTCGTCCTAATGCCAGGCCATCACAGGGAACACGACCCAGCACCAGACCTCAGGGCCGACCCACTCAAAAAGATTTAAACAAGTTTCTGGACTTTAGCAAAAAGCCAGCGGGCGGCTCGCGTCCCGTAATAGGCGGCGGATCGAGCGCCATCGGTGGCGCAGTGGGCGGAGCTGCTGTGGCTGATTTTCTGAACAATCGACCCAATACAGGACAACGTCCCTCAACGCGTCCCGGCACACCTTCAACTAGACCCACCCCGGGTGACCGACCAGGCGGAGGAGATCGTCCCAATCGTCCCGGCGATGGAAACGGTGACCGACCAAACCGACCCGGTGATGGAAATGGCAACCGACCAAACCGACCCGGTGACGGAAACGGCAACCGACCAAACCGACCCGGTGACGGAAACGGCAACCGTCCAAACCGACCCGGTGACGGAAACGGCAACCGTCCAAACCGACCCGGTGACGGAA
>NZ_CALEMX010000023.1 GCF_937910335.1 uncultured Gimesia sp.
TGGCGCAAATCGCATGCCAAAGCGAAGGAAGTCATCTGGGAAATGCGGGATCAAAAATCGTATGAATTGAACAAAGACAATCTGGAAACCTACGAGAAGTGGGCCGATGTATTGAAGCTGACGGGTGAGCTGGAGCAGGCGGAGCGCATCTATCGGGAACTGCTGGAAAAAACACCAGACGATTTTAATCTCTCGCTGAAACTGGCCTATGTCTTAGTATTGGAACGTCAGTATGCAGAAGCGATCCAGTTATATGAATTCGTATTGGAAAGCAATCCCAATCATTATCAGATCCTGGTCAGTATGAGTTACGTCTATGAATTACTGGGAGATGTTCCTGCAGCGGTGCAGACGGCGCAGCGCTCGATTCAGGCGGCCCCCGATCAACCTGAGGGTTACAATAATCTTGGTAACTCATTCAAGCTGCAACATAATATCGAGGGTGCTTGTGAAAATTTCGAGAAAGCGCTCAGCTTGCGTCCTGATTTTTCCATTGCCGAGTTCAATCTGGCTACAATGCAGTTGTTGAAAGGCGACTTAACAGCGGGTTGGCCGGGTTATGAGCGACGGGCCGACGGGCAGACGTCGATGCTGCATCTGCTGGTTCCAATCCCTCTGGTCCTCGCTGGGAGGGAGAATCGCTGGCAGGGAAAACCATATTGTTATGGTGTGAACAGGGATTTGGTGACACGCTGTTATTTATTCGGTTTGCGATTGAGTTAAAAAAGCGAGGAGCCGCTCAAGTTTTATTGCTCTGTCAGAGGGAATTGGCAGACCTTTTGAAATTAACACCTGAGATTGATCAGATTTTGATCGAAGGGGACGAACTGCCTGATTTTGATTATCAATGCGCTTTGTTAAGTGTGCCCCTTTATCTGAAAACCAGTCTGGAAACCATTCCCGTTGAGATTCCTTTTTTAGTACCCGGATCGGATAGGCAACAATATTGGTCTGATGTACTGGCAAAACAAGAGGGCAAAAAAGTCGGTTTCAACTGGAATGGCAATATCAAATTTTCAAGAGATCATTTCCGATCTGTTCCGTTAGAGTCATTTTTGCCTCTCGGTGAAGTCAAAGGAGTGCAGCTCGTCAGCTTGCAGCAGGTCAATGGATTAGAACAGATTGAGCCTTTAAAAACGTTATGGGATTTGTTTGAGCCGGGGGCAGAATATGAGGCTGAGACCGGTTCATTTATGGAGGCGGCTGCTCTCATTCAAAATATGGATCTCGTGATTACCTCTGATACTGCGACGGCACACCTTGCCGGTTCTCTGGGAGTTCCTGTCTGGATTCTGGTATCGCAGATGCCTGAGTGGCGGTGGATGCTTGAGCGAACGGATAGTCCCTGGTATCCGACGGCCCGGCTGTTTCGACAGGAAACACTGGGTGACTGGAAGCCTGTGATTGAGGAAGTCAAATCAGAACTGGAACAGTTATTTCAGTAGGCTTGATCCTGTATTTCTTTCAGAAAACAAAATTACGGTATAAACCTCGCGCTTAAATTGAGAACACCAATCTCGACGCTAAGGCATTATCAGTATTGCGATTCGCGTCGTTGTCATTTTTGACAGTGGTGCCTTTCGGTGCCGATTATTCTACCTGAAATCATTGTATTGGTTTTCACTGGTTGTGAACTTCTTTCATTCGCCGATGAAATTTGACCCGCGATATTTTTTAAACTAAATTTCAGTTACCTCTCTCCCTGCAGCTCTCCCGATAGCATTTCCTTTGCGCGTGATTCTCTCTAAAGATGCTGGAATTCCATTCCGCATTTCACTGGTAGATTCGTTTTAACTCAGTTTCAAGAAGTTTTCGATTCGATTAATTTTAAGTCGAGTTAGCAGGTCTGGTCTCATGGTAGATGTATACGAAAGCAGAAGAATATTAAGCAGTTCCAAGGAAGTTAGATCTCCCGAACTCGAATTAGATAAGAGGGATGCTTTTCTGCAGGAGACGCAACAGTTTTCCTGTTTGCGTCGGATACCCGAAATAAATAAATTGGCTGAGACGGTTGTTGCCAGTTGGTATCTGGAACCGGCAGCATTCAGCAGTCGTAAATGGCATCGTATTCCTTGCGAGCGGCCGATTGGTCTGGCAATGATCGATCTGAAATCGAAACAACTGGGACCGCAACTCCAGATCGTACAAGGTCGTAACCTTTCCATTGAAGGCTTTTCTTTTTCTCATCGAAAGCCAATTACTTCTCGAGAAGTGGCTGTGACATTCGATTTGGAAAAACCTGTGATGGAGTTTCTGGTGATTCGCCTGGCCTGGAGCCGATTTTCAGAAGATCGACTTTTTCAAAGTGGCGGCAAATTTCTGTTCCAGGTTGAGGCTGCTGCTGCCCAGTTTAGTGAGTGAGCGACTCAATCAGTTCCATTGTGCCAGTTCGGTATGCACTCGCTGGAGCATCATTTTAATATCAGACTGTTCCGATTCAGGACAACTTTTCAGACAGCCTTCGAGTAATTCAACAGCCAGGCTGAGCTGTTTTGTCTGATAGCTTAGGGCCGCCAGATCTTTTTTGAGTGTGTTAGAAAGTGGACTTAACGCGAACAGTCTGCGTTGTACATTCCATGCCCGCTGGTAGTCCTGCTGTTCTTCATGAATGCGTTTGAGGTTCATCAGCATGCGTACTACAATTTCACGATGAGTGGCGGGCTTTAAGAGTCTGGTGAGTTCATTGCGGGGGAATTCTCCCAGTTGGGCCAGGTGAGTTATACATTCCTCTTCAGTGTAAATGTCACCTTTTGAATAGGGATCAAGAAAGAGAGGCCCCGCCTGCGAATCATAGCGTACAAGAAATTGTATGGGAGCAGCGACTCCCTGAATATCAATGCCGAGTTCTTTTCCGACCGCCATATAGATGAGCGAGAGTGAAATGGGTAGTCCCAGTTTGTTTTCTATGACACGATTTAAATAGCTGCCCTCTGCCTGATGATAGCAGATCGTATTGCCGCTGAGGCCGTGTTGTTTTGTTAGACAGTCCACAAAGCATTGCAGGAGAGTTCGGTCATCATTGGCCATCGCAACACGCCCGGAAAGCTCGGCGGCCCGTTGCTGAATCCATGTGTAAATCGACTCAAACTTTAGATCGGGTTGATCATCGCGGGCCAGTTCTAAGGCGGCCGTTGTGAGATCGATATAATTATCATGGTGCAGGAGTTTTGAAAATTCCTGATCCTGTTTGAATTGAAGTATCGTTGAAATGTCCATCAAAGACGGGCTTTACTTTCAGTGTGCGGACTGTGGTCGAGTATGAATTATAATGAGAGATGAAGCAATTTCGAGATAGCATTCTTGTAACGGATTTTGCAGAATTTCATCAATGCCATTTGTTCTCTCTGCGGAAGAAAAATTTGACTCTTTGTAAAAATGATAAGTCAGAATGATTTAAATCTGGTCGAATGAGTTCAGTTCCCAGGACCAAATACTGTAAGTTCGCCTCACAAGAGGTGCGATTCAGTGAGAAGCTCCTCTGTAAAAACCGGATATTATCATGGGATGCCTCAATAGGTCAAATCGTATGGAAATAAACGGTCAACATGCTGCTGCCTAGATTGACGCTTGTAGTTTGAGTCGGCAAAATGGTCGAAACCCTTTTTTAGATTCACTTTATTGAGATAGAGTCTGGTACGTTTCATGCAATTTTTGCCTGTGGAAGAACAATTGGCGATAATCCGCCGTGGTGTTGAGAAGATCGTTCCTGAACAGGAACTGGCGGGAAAGCTCAAATGGAGTCGGGAGACCGGTACTCCATTACGGATCAAATACGGGATTGACCCGACCGGGATTGACCTCCATCTGGGGCATACAGTTCCTATGAGGAAGATGCGTCAATTTCAGGAGTTAGGGCATCAGGCCGTCATTATTATTGGTAATTATACAGCGCTTGTGGGCGATCCCAGTGGCCGGGATGAAACACGGGCGCGCCTTACAGCCGAACAGGTAGAAGCCAATGCAACCGATTATCTCAATCAGGTTGGAAAAGTAATTGACCTTTCCAACGCGGAAGTCGTACGGAACGGCGACTGGTTCAGCAAAATGAATTTCGCAGAAATTCTGGAACTCTGCAGTAAAGTGACTGTGGCCCAGTTACTGACTCGGGATGATTTTTCCAAACGTTATCGTGAAGAAGCCGCGATATACCTGCATGAGTGTTTGTATCCGATTATGCAGGCCTGGGATTCGGTGGAAATCAAAGCTGACATTGAATTGGGGGGAACCGAACAGCTCTACTCCTTCATGCTGGCCCGTGATTTACAAAAAGATCAGGGATTGCATCAGCAGGTGAGTGTGATGTCGCCGATTCTGGTTGGCACCGATGGTATCCGCCGCATGGGGAAAAGTCTGGGCAATTACATCGGCATTAGCGAATCTGCTTATGAGATGATGAAAAAATTCATGCAGCTTTCTGATGAAAGCATGCCGATGTTTTTTGAATTGTTGACAGACTTTCCACTGGAAGAAGTGAACGTCATTTTGAAAGGGCATCCCAAGGACGCGAAAGTGCTGTTAGCGAAAACGATTATAACCGAATATCATGATGCTGGTGCCGCGGATGATGCAGCCGAGCGCTGGCAGAAGGAAATTGGTTCGGGAGGGCTACCATCTGAGATCCCTGTCGTGTCATTATCGAAATCTGAATTAAACGCTGATGGAACTCTGCCTGCGGCAAATTTGTTGAAGCAGGCCGGACTGTGTAATTCAACCAGTGATGCGCGCAGGTCGATTCAACAGGGAGGGGCCAAAATGGGTGAAGAGAAATCAAAAATCGAAACTCATGATCAGGCGATTCCTGTAGAATCGGGTCTTCTGTTGTGGGTTGGCAAAAAACGATTCTGTCAGATCGAGTTAGTTGATTGAGGCGGATCTGGTCTGAATCAGCGGCCTTTTATTCGCAAACAGGGGAAATGATTCTGCGCGCATTGCATTCATAAGGAATACTTCGTAAAACTTTGTTTTAACCATTGATAATTAGCTTTCGTTCTCCCGATTCAGTGATGCACACTGGTGGGAGACAAACATTTTTCGAACGAAGGACAGGAAGCAACAGTTATGGCAACAGGTTTTGGAATAGTCGGCTGTGGCATGATTTCGAATTTTCATGCAAAGGCTCTCGAAGATATTCGGGGAGCCAAGCTGGTCGCCTGCTTTGATCGATTTGCAGGTTCGGCTGATAAATTTGCAGAAGCGAATGGTTGCACGGCCTATCATGATTTGGACGAAATGCTGGCAGATCCCAAAGTGGATATTGTCACGATATGCACTCCCAGTGGTGCGCATATGGAACCGGCTGTCGCCGCTGCGAAAGCCGGTAAGCATGTGGTGGTGGAAAAGCCGCTGGAAATTACACTGAAGCGTTGTGATGCAATCATAGATGCCTGCAAAAAAAATAAAGTCAAGCTGGCTACAATTATGCCGTCTCGCTTTGGAACCGCTAATCAGGAACTGAAAAAAGCGATTGATAAAGGCCGTTTCGGAAAACTGACAATGGGTGATACCTATGTTAAATGGTGGCGTACCCAGGAATATTATGACAGTGGCGGATGGCGCGGTACCTGGCTGATGGATGGAGGCGGCGCGTATATGAATCAGGCGATTCATAACGTCGATCTCTTATACTGGTTCATGGGTGAAGTCGCTGACGTAAACGGTATGACGGGAACTCTGGCTCATAAACGTATCGAAGTAGAAGATACGGGAGTGGCCACCATTCGATTTAAGAACGGTGCCCTGGGTGTGATTGAAGCAGCGACCAGCGTTTATCCTGGTCTACTCAAAAAGACGGAAATCTCTGGTACACAGGGAACCGTGATTATTGAACAGGATGATGTTTTGCACTGGGAGTTCGAGAAGGAGCTTGCCAATGACAAAAAAATTCGTAAGGATCTTGCGAAAAAGAGTGGTAATACGGGCGGTGCCAGTGACCCCTCTGCGATATCCTTCGCTGGACACACGGAACAGTTAAAAGACTTTATTAAATCAATCAAGTCCGGCAAGAAACCACTGGTCGATGGTAACGATGGTCGAAAGAGTGTCGAAATCATTCTGGCGATTTATCAATCTTCATGGACGGGTAAGCAGGTTTCATTGCCATTGAAACGTGATCCGAAAATTCCGGGCAAGAAGAAAAAATAAACTTCTGTGGAGAGACTGCGATACGCATTCAAAAACAGGCTGGCTTTCGAGTCAGCCTGTTTTTTTACATATTCAGCTGAATAATGATGGGCTAATTAGTCTTGAAAGTGTCTGACTTATTTCGCAATCATTTTTTGATAAACGGCACGGGCTGTGTTGAGTTGTTTGTGAACATGTTCGTGTTGTTCTGGTGTCGGAATTCGGTTTCGTTGATGTAATTCCATTTCCAGACGGTCAATCCAGGCCAGGAACAACTCTGCTTCGACGGCTGATTCGACAGGCTGATCGACTACCTCCAAATAGACAGGGTTAGAGTGTGCATAGAGCCGATTTGCATGGTGATCAGCGTGTTTGGGTCCTGAAACGCGAAATGCAATCCAGCCACTTTGGTCGACTTTGACCGGTTGATTGAAGACGAGCTCTCCTTTTTGATTCGGCTTTGTCTTCGAAATGACTTTACCATTCAGGATCAATTCCCCTAGATCAAGGGGGAACTGGGAAACTCCTGTTGCCTTGAGTTGCACATTGCCTGGTTTGGTGAGCTTGATCACCGAGCCTGCCAGCTTGTCGTTGACTTTGAATTCCAGCATCGGGCCATTGGTGACAAAGGAGCGGCCGGTACGCAACCCGTCGATCCATTTTTGATATTCAAGCGGGCCATTGATGTTGACGTAAAGGCGATCCTCTCCTGGATAGCGACTGCGGATCCGATTCAAAAAACAATCGGTTCCCGCCGATGCCGGTAATCGAAATCCACAATTCAGAAATTTGTACCAGGCTCCCAGCGGAGTGGGGTAACCGGAATTGATATCAAGCGAATCGATATGTCCCAAAGCAACATCAACGGGTATGCCTTTCGCGGAATAAGGTCCTTTATAAGGATCTTCAAAATGGCGAAAGGGATGCGTGTAGTTAGCGTGACCATGATGACGGTGCGTTTCCAGAGCGATATCACTATTTGTGGGAACGTCCCAGGGGTTTGTTGTATCTTTAAATCCAGTAAAAATGGGTTCGACCAGTTGTTTCAAATTCACCAGCGTCATATGTCCCCAGAAGGTACTGCGGAATTCCTGATTCCAGTACAAAATTGTTTCTTGTGTAGAAAGATGATCGGGACGTCCGCGGAAGAACTCTCGATCAAAAACGGCATCCGTGTCAGAATTCGCGACAACCAAATTGCAGATATTCAGATTTTCTCCTGCACACTGTGCAAGAACAGTCTTTGGCTGGTTATACCAGTGACCATATCCATAATTGGCATGAATGTGATTCTCACCGCTATACCAGCCTTTGGCAGGTTGATTGATCCAGCGTTTTAAGGTAATCGATTCGTGAGTATCATTCGGTTCATCGGCATCGATTGTGATCTGTTGATGAACTGGACGATATTCAAATCCTCGTTGCACAGTCACTTGATATGTTCCCGGTGGTAAATCGACTTCGCACCGTTCGCGACAATAGAAAAAGCAATCAAAACCACGTATTGAAACGCGATAGAGCGCATCCAGGGGGGCAAAGTATTGTCCCTTATCTGATTTGATGACGACGCGCGTAGTGATAGGCTTTTTTGTTTGTTCATCAATGGTGGAAAGCCGAAGTTTCTTAAGACGTGGTCTGGTATAATGCACCACACTTTGGTCGTTCGTCTCCAGGTCGTGCAAGACCAGTTGAGTGAGTCCTTTGTGGTTATCGGTATAAAGAACTTGTGAGGCGCTGATGTCTGTTGAAGGGCGATCTTCATCGGCTTGTCCGAAGGTCATTTTTTTCATAAGTCGCTGTGGGTCATCGAGGGGGACTCTCCAAAGATCGTTGTGCACGCCTCCCAGCTCAGACACGACGATCAGTTCTCTTTTCTTTCCCACCCAGGCGAGATCATGAATACGGCTGGGAAATTGCATGATTTTTTGAGGCTGCCCCCCCGTTGCCGAAATTTGCCACAGGTCTGCCTGAGGGCCATTATTGCCGGTTTGCTGGCCGAAGAGGTCCATGGTTTTCGCATAGGCGATCGTTGTACCATCGCCGGAAAGTGCGAGCCATCTGATATATTGAGGCGGTGAATGCAGGGGGCTTAACTCTCCTGTTTTCAAATGGAACCAGCTTAAGCCCATTTTCTTTGTCGGCAAGTAAAAATTTCCTAAAATCTGTGAACCGTCTGGATGAAAATAAAGTTTGCCGCGCGCGATGACTCTTTTGGGTAGAGGAACCGCTGTTTTTGTTACGACATTGATCACGTTTAATAACCCCGTCGTGAAAGGGGGGCTATGAATATATGCGATCTGTTTTCCATCGGCAGACCAGGTTGGCTCAATGTCATAAGCGGCTCCTGAAGTTAATTGTCGTAGTGGACCCTCAGGCAAGGGATTGATCCAGAGCGATCCTTGCCAGGAAAAAACAACCGATTTTCCATCAGGAGAAAGTCGAGGATGAATCGCACCAATGGCCGCTGTTTTAATTTTTTGTAGTTGAACGTTTTCTGAGTGTGCAAATTTTGGTGGAAGAATCAGGCCAACGCACAAGATAAAGAGAAGAGATAGAAAACGTTGAGAAGTAGACATCGTTCAAGCTTTCCAGTGTTATGGGTACGCAACAGATAGCTAATTAGACTTCCGATTTTTCCGCTATGACCTGCTGACGATAAACGCGGAGGATATAGACGAAGCAGCAGAAATCATAAATGGTGTGCGTTGTAATGGGAATCAGTAAATTTTGTGGCGAGAACAAGATGAGCAGCAGGCTCAGGTAGACACCCATCAACGTGGCGATGACTACATACAAACGAGTAACCGAGTGAACGATTCCAAACAACAAATTTGTGAAGATGATCGCTGCTATGATTCCATACTGTGATGCCCAGGATTGTAAGACGCCGCGAAAGAGCATCTCTTCTCCCAGTCCGATAAAAATGGAGAGAATAAACAATTCCAGGATTGAGCCATGTTCAATTCTGGGTCCCAGTTCGGCTAGCAGAAATTGTTTGATCTTTTCAAATGCGGGAATCGGAACACGAACAGAAATGAGAAAAAATAGAAACATCGGTAGTGCCGCGCCGATGCCGATGAGTAAATCAATCCAATTCCAGTTGAGATGCTGAAGGGGACTTACTCCCAATACCCAGCCTACTCCGAAGGCAATGAAAATAAATGCAATGGAAAAAAGCGAGCCACCTAGAATGAAGAATTGTTGTTCTTGCCCCAGGGTTTCGTTGATTTCTTCTTCATCTTCCGAATCAAACATGTGTAGTCTGTCCACTCTCTCTCGATAAAGCATCGGCAAATATCATAATGAATTGTCAGGCACCAGGGCCAGAATGTCTATCCTGGGCTACCAGGATTTCCTGTTTTATCTATGGTTGGTGGTTTCGTAACTGCATCTTGCAGAAAATCACCATCTCGAATACATTTTCCCAATCTTAACAGGATGTTTCGTGAATCGCAGGGTTCTTAGTGGCTGACGACTGAGATTGCCGCGCGTTTACTTTCCAACAGTTTACTCTTTTTCATAAGAAGCGGTAGTGCAAGGATGCTGCACCGTTTACGTCAATGGCTCTGCCCTGACCTGGCGATTGATCTGGGAACCGCAAATACCATTGTGTCTATCCAGGGCGAGGGGATTGCGCTGGATGAGCCCTCGGTCGTAGCGTTGCATAAGGGAAGCCGCAAGATTCTGGGTAATGGAACCGCGGTTGGCAAGCTAGCCAAACAGATGTTGGGCCGCACGCCTGACAGCATCATCGCTGTCCGTCCTCTGAAAGACGGAGTGATTACTGACTTCGAACTCTGTGAATCCATGTTGCGTTACTTCATTCACAAAGCCCGCCATCATTCACGCGGACTCAGGCCACGGGTTGTGATTGCTGTACCCGGCAGTATTACGCCAGTTGAAAAACGCGCTGTCTTTAACAGTGCCGAACGTGCAGGAGCAGGGCGTGTGTATCTGATTGAGGAATCGAAGGCCGCTGGTATTGGCGCCGGATTACCAATTTCGGAACCAATGGCGAGCATGGTGTGTGACATTGGTGGAGGTACGAGTGAAGTAGCCATTATGAGTCTCGGCGATACGGTGGTGAGTAATTCGGTTCGAATTGGTGGAGACAAATGTGATGAAGCCATTGTGGAATATATGAAACAGCATTTTTCCTTACGTATCGGCGTGCAGACGGCTGAGGAACTCAAACTGGATCTGGGGAGTGCTTATTCTCTTGAGCAGGAATTGACGGGTGAGGTCAAAGGGCTGGATATCATCAGTAGTATTCCGCGTAAGGCCATTGTTACCAGTGAGGAGCTTCGCGATGCCCTGCATGGGCCGTTGGAGTTGATCTTGAACTGTTGTAAGCAAACGATCGAACAGTGCAAGCCGGAACTGGTTGCTGATCTTGCGGACAATGGTATGGTGATCACTGGAGGTGGTGCCCTGCTGCGGGGGATCGAATTATATATGAGCGAACAATTGGGAATTCCGGTTCGATCAGACGAAGATCCGCTGCGCTCTGTCGCACGGGGAACCGCCATCTGTCTGGAGCATCTGAGCCAATGGCGGCATACTTTTGATAATGGTGAAGGCGACTTTTAAAGAGACGGATCTCGATCTATGAAGCGTGCGACGCGGTCATCGGAAATCAAGCTGGCTCTACTGGCAATTCTGACAGGCATCTGCCTGTATCTGATGCCGTCTGCCTATTCAAGCCGCTTGTACAATCTGATTCGTGATGCCTCCAAACCTGGTCTGGTTTTGGTACAGCAGATCAAAAGCTTGCGATATGCCTCTGCAGAAACCCCCTTGCCCCTGACAGATGTGAAACAGCTTGAGACAAAATTATCTGAACTACAGCAGGAAAATCGACGCCTTGAATTGCATTCTCTGAAATTGAGCGAAGACCTAGGTCGACTCAAACAAACGGGGGTTCCCTCCTATCAATCATCGGCGGGGGAACGGTTGCTGGTTCCCGATTTGATTGAGGCTGAGTTACTGGGCGATTCCTCCATTGCGTTGTTAAAAGAAGGAAAACTGTTGAATCAGGGAGGTGAGCGAGGCGTGTTTGAATCCTCGTTCGTTTTGGAGTCGGACCTGCCTGTGATTGATCAGGGAGAGCAGCAGGGTGTCAAAGCGGGTTATTCGATTTATGCCGGGCAGGCAGTGATCGGAAAAGTCAACGAAGTGGGACGTTGGACAAGCAGTCTGATTCCTGTGACATCGGTTGACTATCGGGGATCAGCGCGAATTGCCCGCAAGACAGAGCAGGGATTGCAAATGGGCGTTGATGGAATTCTCGTCGGAATGGGTGAAGGGAGATGTCAGTTATTACAGATCCCGCCTACAGAATCGATCCAGATCGGACAAGAAGTTTATACGGGAGAAGTCGATCGAGAACTCCCCCTGAGTATGCAATCGACATTGGGACAGCCGATGTACTATGGTCGTATCATCGATGCCAAACTCCCTAGAGGGGCTCCTTACTGGAAGATCATTGTTGAGCCTGCCGTCAAACTTTCCGAAGTCAAACAGGTAAGCGTACTCCGAAAGATTGTAAATCCGCGTCGCATGCTGACAAACTGAGTGAGGAACCGATTTTTGAAATTATTCAGTCTATTAATACTCTGTTATATCCTGTTGATCATTCAGATCAGTGTTGTACCTGAAGCAATCGTTGCCGGTAGTCGTCCGAATCTGATCTTAGTGATGTTGTGCTTTACCCTGTTCTGGTGCCGGGATGCGACGGTCTTTCTCTGGGGAATTCTGGCAGGGCTGATTTACGAGACCTTTGATTCTGCGATACCCGGTACAGGAGTTTTGCTTTTGACGAGTCTGGTCTGGGTGGCTTTGCGGGTTCAACTACATTTTCAGATCCGCTCGCTCATCAGTCGCTTTGTGCTGATCTTCGTATTGGCGTTTGTGTTTGATGGTTTGTTCCAGATACTGAATCGTCTGGAAGCGAATACATTACCCAACCTGAGTTCGCTGGCTCATCATGCGGCTGGCAATGCACTTTATACCGCTGTTGCAGGCTTTGGTCTTTTAGTCTCATTCAAAATCATTTTGCGACTCGTTCCCATCGAGTTCGGGCAGAGTCTGCGAAACGAATCCGTTTATAAATCCCGATTTTCTCACTAAGTGAATTTTCAGCTCGATGCGAAATCGTCCCGGCAATAATGATCCTCATTCAGATAACGATGCGTCAGGGCAGTCGTTTCAGGTGGATCGTATGCCCGGTGTGCGCGTTTTTCTGTTGGGGCTGTTGCTGGTAGTTCCTCTACTGGCGGTAAGCGGCCGCCTGCTGTTTATTCAGTTGATGAGTGCAGAATTATTTTACTCTCGATTTGGTCAAACCACGGAATCATTCGAGACGATTCCCAGCCGCGATGGACGGATTGTTTCAATCGATGGTCGCGTGCTGGCGATGGATGTGGAACAGTTTGACCTGCAGTTGCATTACCGCTGGATGGAAGAACCTCCCAATGCACGTTGGTTAAAGCAGCAGGCGCTGATGTTGCTGGAGCCGTTAGATCGTCGAAATTCTGACAAGGTTGAAACAGCAAAGGAAAAAGTGCTGGGGCGTCGTCAGCAACTTTGGGATGAACTGGCGCAGGTGACGCAAATGACACCCGGGGAATTACAGGCGTCTCGCCAGAAAATTCAAGAACGGATTCAGACGATCATTGAAAGCGTCAATGAGCGAGCAGCTAAGAAGTCAGCGGGAACGCAGCCATTAGAAGTGGCTGCCGAATCGAAGGCAAAAACCAAATCGGATGAAATGATGGGGATCTGGAAGCTTCTGAAAGAGACATTAACGAGGCCTCCTCGTCGTTCACGGAAAGACCGGATTGTTGTACGCGAAGAACTGAATTATCACACGATCATATCAGGGATTCCCCGAGAAATGGCCCTGGCGATTTCGGCGCATCCGGAGCATTTTCCAGGTGTGAATATTCAAATTGCGACACATCGAGAGTATCCGCAGAAAACAGTGGCTCCGCATGAAATTGGAATTCGTCATCGTATTGATGAAAAAGTTCTGGCCGCCCGAAAACAGCGTTTCCCTGATGGAGATCCCCTTGATTATCGGGAAGGAGATCGGATTGGCAAAATGGGAATTGAACGTTCTTATGATCGTTTTTTACGTGGATTACGCGGTTTGAAACGGGTTGTTAAGAATCGACAGGGCGAAATTATTCGCACGGAAGTCATTCGAGAAGCGAAGTCTGGTGATGATGTCGTACTGACATTGAATACGCAATTACAGGGAGAGGTTCAGGATCTGCTTGATCAGGCATTGGATGGATTACAACAGACTGCTGAAGAGAATAAAGAGAGTTCGCTGGAGGTTTCTGCAGGTGGATGTGTGGTCGTGTTGGATGTGCGAACCGGAGCGATAGTCGCGACGGCTTCTGCGCCGCGCTATGATCTGAATTTGTTATTGAATCCATCGCAGGAAGAATGGAATGCGGTACTCAACAATCCCAAACGTCCTCTGTTTCCGCGGGCGACTCAGATGATGCTGCCTCCAGGTTCAACGTTTAAAGCACTGACTGCCATTGCGTTATTGGAAAGCGGCAAGATTGACCCGGATGAATATTATCAATGTCGTGGTTATCTGGATCGACCAGATCGGCATCGGGATTATATTTATCGTCACTTTGGAGTCGGGCATAACGATATCAATTTGTCGCAGGCATTAAGCCAGTCTTGCAATGTTTACTTTTTTCAAGCAGCTCGCAAAATGGGGCCGGAGACGATTTATCATTGGGCCGACCAGTTGGGCTTTGGTAAACCGACGGGCGTGGATATTCCCGGTGA
>NZ_CALEMX010000024.1 GCF_937910335.1 uncultured Gimesia sp.
GGTTCTCATGAAATTCGCGAAATTACGGCAAATTGTGAAATCTGCTCTTTAAGTTCGATAAAGCTCGTATATGATGGGAAAACAACAAAAGGCTTGGCAAACAGGCTATTATAGTCTGTTTTCAGTTTCCTACCCTATTCTCAGTGCCACATAAATTAACATGCTGGTACAGCGAGTCGACTAAGAGCCACCCATACAAAAAGGTGGGGAGAATCCAAATCAAGGAGGTTCGGGCGCTATCCGTGCGGAACCTTAGATGAATAAATGAGTTAGATCTGTTTACTGTAGTAAATTGATGCTAAGCAATTGAGATTCACACTGTGCCATTCATCACCGTAAATTCAAAGATCTGACTGATCTTTCAAAGCATACTGACCAAAACTTAGATGAAAAGAAATTGGAGATTTTAAAGGATGGTTTATCCTGTTGCAGATGTAGTTCGTTTGTTACCGTCGTCCCGGTTGCCGGAATATACTTTTGTTCCCAGCAAAAACCTGCCTCACCCCTATCGTGATCCAAAGGGGCATAGTTATGGTAACAAACCAAAACCACCTAAGGCGCTCACCGAAGATAACTGGGTGGAACATCGAAATTACCTGAATGCGATCGACTTTTTCAACCTGGGATTCTACTGGGAAGCACATGACGAATGGGAACGCCTCTTGCGTGTCTGTGGACCGGATTCCATTCCTGGTCGGTTCCTCAAAGGATTGGTCAAGCTTTCCGCAGCTGGTATCAAAGTTCGTGAAGGCAGTATTCACGGCGTACGTCGACATGCGGCTTCCGCAGGTGAAGTCTTCGCCGATGTAGCAGCCGAATCGAACTTAGACCATTACTGTGGTCTTGAATTAACCAAACTGCAATTTGCCGCTGATCGCGCTGCACAGTTGCGATATCCGGATGATTTGACATTGGGTGAACCAATCAGGGTATTCCCGTTCCTCTTGGAACCAGAACCATTTCCCCTCGGGTAAATGGATTGATTCGGAAATGATTTCATTCCGACTGGCAAGATAGTAAATCGCTAGCTTAGATCTGTGAAGCCTCGCGCGCGTTGCTTTCCCCACGGTTGGCAATCACATCATCTGATTTAGCGAAGGGTACCGCGCAGGATACTGCCTATGCGACCATGTGTCGATTGAAATTTCCATGCAAGATTTTTCATGACTGCCCGCAGCGCGCGTTCGTTGACCGGGATCCCCTGAAACACGCTTTTAACATCAACCAGAACGGTATTGTTATCGGCGTGATAAGAATGACCTAAGGCAAAAAGGTTTGTATCAACGCCTGAAGCGTCAATGACATTAATTTGTTTGTAATTCGGAAACACCGTCAAATGTGACCCTCCCTCGCCCAATCTTTCGTGCCAGAAAGAATTCGCAACCCGCGATGCTTTCAGAGCTAAATCTTCCGATGAAGAATATATGGTGAATCGCTGGGCTGTTTGCACGATGTGTGGCGCAATCGAATTTTTGAATAGCTGGGCGTCGATATCAGGTGCTGTCAAAATGACTTCGTTAAATAACGGCTGAGGTTCTTTTGATTGAGCCAATTCTTGAGAAATATTTTTCAGCGCACGTGATAAAACTCGATTTCCCATACTGTGCGCAATGAGGTGGATTTTACGCGCTCCTGACTGACGCGCAATCGATTCGATAAACAGCGTCACATTCTCATCACACCATTGTGCCGTCCGCCCATCTTCTTTGTAAGCCCTTAGAGTTCCCTTCGCTTTGGAAGGCCAGCTATACATCAACGGGGCTCCCTTAAATTTTAAGTCGTGAGCAATTTGAGCAGTTCTACGTGCAGCCTCTTCAAACGAGTTATTATAACCGTGTATAAAGATAAACGCTTCGCCACCAACACTCACTTCGCCGTCAGAAGTCTGTTCGACTTCGATCGAGTCCTGGATTGTTTGTTGCAACGATGACAAGAAATCCCTGCCTGAAGCAGGTTCTACCGTCTTGAGCACGATATGTTTATCTGGATTTTCACGAAATTCCAGCTTCCAGAATTTTGGAGATTCCAGTTTCCCAGCCTGATGATTTTTGGGAATGCTGACATCACAATATCCGAGAGATAAATTGGCACGTTCTGATCCAAAAAATTTCTTTGGTTCAGAAGATCCCGTCAGGTTTCGATCCGTACCAAAAAAGACACGGACCGTTTCGTGCATCGCTTTTCCAGCGGACCGCTGTATGTCTGGAGACGGCGGGCTGTCGGGATGACCTCCCTCTTCGGGAGGCTCGACAGATGCTGGCCTAGGAATGGTTGAGTTCGTTTCCTGCTCCTCTGCCTGTTGCCGAGAGCCTTTGTCGCTGTTACATCCTGCAAAGATAAGAAGCCCCGTTAAGGTCAGCGTAATACAGATTCTGGGAGCGCTCATCGTGCATCCTTGCATTTTGAATAAAATTTGATCTGCGAGTTCTAAATAGATATCTTGGAGAAACCGTAAAATAATGCATTTTGATGATCGGCTCAAGACGAAGTCGATAGTTGACAGGACTTCAGTCTCATGAATGTCTCTTTCTTGCCCGAGTCGAGTTCTTTGGGCTTAACTTCTGTTCTGAGTTGGTTTAATTTGAATACTACAATTCGAGAAGCAAAGTGAGGAAAGTGAATGCGAGTTCGTTTTTTCATATATCCCTCTCAATACAGATCCTAGACTGTCAGGATATTAAATTGATAAGCAATTTTGGTAAACTCATTTGTCTTATATCTATCACCTTGTACTGCCAAACAAGGTTGGTTGCAGCAGAATCAAAATCAAAGCCGAATTTCATCATAATTTTTGCTGATGATTTGGGATATGGTGACCTGGAATGTTATGGGCATCCAAAGTTCAAAACTCCCAACCTGAATCAAATGGCGGCAGAAGGCGCACGTCTCACTCAGTTTTATGTGCCTGTCCCCTATTGTGCGCCATCAAGGGCTACCTTGTTGACCGGTCGTTATCCCTGGCGGCATGGCCTCTGGTTTAATCCGGCTCCAGATGGAGCACGGTTTAATAAAGACGTGGGCATTGCCGACAAAGAGCTCTTATTGAGTGAAGCACTGAAGGAGAATGGCTACGCTACAATCTGTGTCGGAAAATGGCATCTCGGTCACAATCCTCCATTTTTTCCGACAAGGCATGGGTTTGATGACTACCTGGGAATTCTCTATTCGAATGACATGCGCCCCGTGAATTTAATCAAAGGGGAAAAGGTTTTTGAATACCCCGTCATTCAAGCAGATCTGACGAAACGTTACACAAACCGTGCAATTGATTTTATTCGTGAAAACCAGAAGCAGCCTTTCTTTTTGTATTTACCGCATGCAATGCCCCACAAACCGTTGGCCGCTTCGGAAGCATTTTATAAAAAGAGCGGTGCAGGATTGTACGGCGATGTGATTGCAGAACTGGATTGGAGTGTGGGCGAAATCTTCAAAACTCTCAAGGAACTCAGTCTGGATGAAAATACGTTCGTAATTTTCACTTCAGACAACGGTCCCTGGTTTGGTGGTCACACCGCAGGTCTCTCAGGAATGAAATCGACAAGCTGGGAAGGTGGACTACGTGTGCCCATGATCGCGCGCTGGCCTGGTAAAATTCCGCGGCGACAAGTAATCGATACCGTCAGCGGCTCGATCGATATCTTTCCAACGATCTTAAATCAGGCTGGTATTAAAATTCCCACTGATCGTGTGATTGACGGAAAGGACTTGTTTCCCGTTCTGACCGAAAACGCGGAATCACAACATGAAGCCTTGTACTCAATGAAGGGGAATCATCTGTTTACAGTGCGCAGCGGTCCCTGGAAGCTGCATGTAAAACCCTCGCCACGTCAGCTTCTAGCCAATCAGGGGAAAGGCTGGATTGACCCTCGCGGCCCCGATGGCGTGACGATTATTGCACCCTATGAACAGGCCATGCCCGACCAACCACCCGGACTCATCAAAGGAGATCAGCCGGTAGCCATGATGTTGTTCAATCTCAATAATGATCCCGCAGAGCAACATAACGTCGCAAAAAAAAATCCGGAAGTCGTCGCCCGGTTGAAAAAACTATATGACAAAATGGAGAGACAGGTTCCCGATGACATCCGTCATTTTAATCGACAGCAAAAGAAACGACCCGCGCGTCAAAAGTAATTCGCATCCTGAATTTCTTTTGAGTTTCATGCGATGCCAGGTATCGTTTATGTAATCGTTTTGAGGATCTTTCTCAGGA
>NZ_CALEMX010000025.1 GCF_937910335.1 uncultured Gimesia sp.
GAAATTTTTTGCGCAGCATAGGCAGCAATTCTTTGCCAATCGCTTCAGCACGATCCCATTCATCGATATCCTGGTAGAGCAGCATCAATGAATGCCTGACAAACAAAGCTTGCTTATCATTGGCTCTCCCCGTTTTCTGGTTTATCTCAACGATCTCTTCAAAAAGTTTCTGCGCACCAGACACATCTTGCAGGGCATATAGAACACCAGCCAGTTGATACATTCCCGATACTGTTTCGACGTGTGTTCGCCCCAGAGACTTTCGGCGGATCTCCAGCGATTCTTCAATTTTCGCACGAGCTTCTGTCAGATTTTCCTGTTGCTCATACATCACACCTAGATTGCAGAGCAATAAAGCATACTCAGTCGTCTCAGATTGGAAATATTTCTTGCGAAGATCGATAGCCCTTTCTAGTGTCGCCAGAGCATCAGTGAATTTGGCAGCCCGATATTGAGTTGCAGAAAGTACTTCAAGACTTTTCACAACTTCTTTATTATCCTCACCTTTCCAGCGTTCGACCACTTTGATGGCTTCCTGCATTATCTTGGCTGCACGGGCAAATTCTCCCTTTCCGTCAATTTCTGAAGCGTAATTCACTTTGGCAACTGCAGTATCCGGGTGATCGTAGCTGTAGACTCGTCGAAAATAGTACCAGATAGATTGCCAGGCCTGTTCGCGCTCAGTGGAATGAAAGTCTGATTTGATTGCAGTCGCTTTTTTTCGGATTTGCCGAGCTTCAGTGAGTAATGATTTCTGTTCTTCTGTTTGTGGAAGATTTTTCAAATCTTTGAGCAGGACCCAGCCTTTTTTGGAAACTTTTGGATGTTTAACCCAAGCCCACTTGCCCTCCGTTCGGAATGCCCAGACTTTTTGACCACGCCGAATCGTGGCAATGGTGTCGTTATTCACTTTCATCAAAGTCGAGGCGGCTGTGACTTCTACCATCTTTTCGGCATAAGCGCATGTCACAGGTGTAATAAAATTGAAACTGACCCATACAAGTATCCAAAATAATTTCATAATCTCACCTGTCATAATACTTATGGCACTAAATACAACGATTCAATTGATTGTTTTATTCCAGCCTCTTACATGAACTATCAGGGCTTGTAGTAATTAATTGTAACCGACATTACGGGAGTGGGGTCGGTGTTAAAGGTGACTGTTTCCACTTTATTAGCTGTTTTCGCTCCTTGTACAATTAAACCTCGTGCTTGAGAGCCCTTACGACCCGCAAGACGGATCTGATGCTTTAATGCTCCTAGATTCTTAGGTTGCTTTGTTGGCTGAACCCCTCTTAACATTGCTGTCAGATCTTGTTCATCTTCATCAAGGATCGCTAAGATTGGTTTGGCAGCGCTGAGTTCTTGAAATACCGTCATATGAATCTGCCCGATCTGGCGTCCATAATCCATTGCCCGTCGGGCTGATTCTGCTTTTGATAAAACAGTAAACTTCTCGGCAACATTATTCTTCATCTGATAACCTCTTACGACCGTTTTTGTGTAGTCTGGCGACAAAATCCATTTGGTACAGTCAAAATCTCGCACGACTTGACGATACAGAGTGTTCTCGCCATTCACTTTCAAGACAATTCCAAGTCGGCCACGCGCAGAAGGGTTTCGAATGAGCGCTATTTCAACCTTCTGGCCTGCTCTAGGTTCAGCGACAAAAGCCTGACCCTGTCTCATTTCGATAGACACTGGTTGACCATCATAAAACAGATCCAACTTGACTGGAGCAGCAGTATCGAATAAGGGAAATTTCACCTGCTGTGTTTTGACTTGAACCGCTTCTTTGAGAACCAATTGCTGTTTCTGTTTTTGACTATCTTTGAAAGTCAACTGTGTTGAACCATCATCAAATGCTCCTCGTAATAAAAAACTTTCGCCAATACCTCCAAGCACCTCTGCATCAAGTTCCACTTCAAAAACTTCACAGGCTCGTTCCAATTTTCCCCCACTCTTGTTGAAGCATAGAATGCCGATACTAGCGCGCTGATTATCATCATGAACCTGAATAATGCCTGTCAGAAAAGCGTCTGCGATAACAGATTGATTACCCCATGCAAGCTTGAAACGAGGTCCGAATAATGCCTTTCGCCCTGCTTCAGTCAAGTGGCTGGCCTCGTCAATCTTTGCCGCCCTTGCGCTGGCGTCCTTAATAATTTTAAGTTGGCGCCTTTCATCAAGAGGGTTCGCCAGAATCAATCCAACTTCCAAACGATCTGCCAATAGAGAATTAAGGGAACCCGCACTACTGGTAGTCTTCTCTCCCGGCTTCTTAACGCGAAACTTGAGGACTCCAACTGTCTTGAATTCGTTTTCATTGAGATAATTAATCACTTTGGGAATCTGTTTCTGAAGTTGGTGGTGAATTCCATCCGCTTGAGTTTTTTCCACGAACAGAAAATTTACTACTCCAAAAACTAGTAGGGACAACGTCGTTCTGATGATATTGGCTTCGAATCTCATGATAACCTTGCTGCCTATGAGAAAATGATCTGAATATTGCTGGTCAATACACTTTAAACAACTCTCATCCTGAAATCTTTCCGACTCTCTGGTTTTTTTAGAAATCCTCTTCTGGAACTATCATTCTCAGAAATGCCAGACACTTGCCACTGTTCATTTCCAAGTCGAAATAGTGGGCAGTTTCGGAGATATGACCGAAAAATGATATGAGCAACACATCAGGGTGTCATATCAACATATTTTTCACCAAGGCCATTCAATCGATTTAACACAATAGAAACAGAGATTTTCACAATCTGAAGAATTTATACAGAATCTGTGGAAGATCATCACCAGTGTTTCGTTCTCCTTTTGAAAGCCGGGAATAGTTAGTTCCTGAAAAAGAACAAACTCAAATCATAATTAGAAAGTCAGAAAAATGAACATGTTATTTGACATCGCAGTAAACGTTACATTTATCACACTTGGAATTAGCTCAAATGGAAATAATCCGGAAGTCAATCAGACTGCAGGATGCCATAGAAACCCTGTGATCTCTGTTACAGAAAACTTCAGCCAGGACCATCAGATTTCACGGTTTGGTGTAGACGTCGACGATAAATCCCTGGAGAAATTTAGTCGATATGCCTGATTTTCTTGAAATCGAACTAAATGTGTTATTGTGGATTCGCAGGTCTAAGGAAGACATCAACGGCTCCAACCCAATAGTAATAAATGATTTAGACGCCGGACAGGCGATTTCAGTTTTACCTCATTTTACCCAGTCAGAAATCTTTAAAAAAAAGGACATTGGGGGGAAGATCAGGCAAACTGATCCGTTTCCCTGATATCAAACAAACTTACCTACTATTTGAAGATCAGACAGGAGAGAGTGATGAGGAGCATGAAAAAAACATTGGTATTGGCAGTTCTGGCGGGTCTGCTTGCTGTTTCA
This sequence comes from uncultured Gimesia sp., assembly GCF_937910335.1. Lineage (GTDB taxonomy): Bacteria > Planctomycetota > Planctomycetia > Planctomycetales > Planctomycetaceae > Gimesia. The sequence goes on from NZ_CALEMX010000025.1 coordinate 3,410, forward strand.
GGGACGTCCACTGCCTCAGCCGGCCATGCTTGCCAACCACAACAACAATGTCGATATCAGCAGGTAACTACATACCAGCTTCAGAAAAAGTATCAGACGCATTACATCACTCGATATGACCACTGCGGCAAGCCATATCAGGTAAAAACAGTTCGCTGCTATACAATTAAAGTTCCCATCACCCGTTGGGTTAAAGTCTGTTACTGAGCTCACGGGGTAATACATTATAAATTTGGGCTCAGGCTGAATGGATGACTTGTGAGCTAAATTGGCTCAGGGTACATTAGAGTCATGTCCAACAGCCTGAATCTTATTTCATCTACCGACGAGCAGCTTACGAACTTAATCAAAGTGCGTGAGCCATCGTCTGTACAGAAACAAGAGGCAGAAATGGCATTCAATAGTTTATATGATCGGCATGCCCCTTTCCTGTTAGCGTTTCTCAAAGTTCGTGTTTCGCCTCATATCAATGCATCCGACATAGCCCAGGAGACATGGATGCGTGCCTGGCAAAAAATCCCGACACATTTTGATGGGTCGCACTTTCGTGGTTGGCTATTTCAAATTGCCAAGAATTTACTATTAGACGAATTTCGCAAAAAAAAGACGACCTCTTTAAACGAAGAAATTGATCTTCCCGAGACGCAAGATTCGACTCAGGAATTCATTCAACAGGAAGAAAAAACGAAACTGCGGGATTGTATGAGCCAACTGGATGAAGTCAGGCAAGAAATTGTCAAACTCCGATTATCAGGTGAAAGTCATCGAGAAATCAGTGAGCGACTGAATGTAGAATATAATACAGTACAAACTCGTTTCCATCGCGCGAAACAGTTTTTAGAAGACTGTGTTAATCAGCAAGAAAAGGAGACAGCATGAATCTCGCTGCCTTCGACCTGCCAGAACAAACACACGAACTCAGCGATTGGCTGGCAACACAAATTACGGGTCCAAACCTGTCATCTATCGTAGCACAGCTCTCTGCCGTCCATTCAGATCATGATTATGATCTGACGATCGAAGCGATCTGTGGTGAGCAGTGGAACAGCATTATTCAAAACGGCTTTTCGGAACTGACACAGGCTCAATTTCAACAACTACTCACGCATCCGTACTTGTTAATGGAGTTGCAGGAACGCCTGCTGTTGGAAGGTGAAGAATATTGGCAGAAACAATTTCTAAACCAAAATGATGACTCTGAAATCCAGCAAACGAAGCTTATCATTCAAGGGGCGCTTCAGAAACCGATTCTCGATTCGGAAGCGACTCAACAAGCCGAAGACTTTAAGAAGGTTCCATATCGAAAAATTTTCGCTTTGGGATTTGTCTCGGCGGCTTTAATTTTCGTCGCAGTTTTCATTAATCAAGGTCCAGAGGCCGCGCCCGGCTGGGGATGGAATCGCCCCGGAGTTTTAACTGCAGATATCCCGGCGGACCAATACCTGAATGGGCTGGCTGACTCAGCTAACGAATGGTTTAAGAAACCAACCGATACCAAAGCGGCATTACTCACACGTTTAACACAATTCCGCAATGGTTGTGAGACACTGATCAACGCCCCTCATCCACAACTTGCAAATGTAGATCGAACCTGGTTAATTAATCGCTGTCGAGCCTGGGCGGATAAGCTGGATAATCAAATCGTGGCTTTGGAAAAAGGAGCCGACCTCAAAACGGCAGATGCCAATGCAGATGCCTTGATTCACAAGCTGGTCAAAGCATTGCAAACCAGAGCGAAACAAGTTGCTTAAGCCTTCAACTGCAACATGCGGTCCAGGTGATCTGATCCATTCACTAATAGTAGCGAAATTGATTATGAAGCCTGTTCGAATCCAAGGTTTAATCTAATACCTGAGCCATAATACAATCACACCACTCGCGTAAAAACAGGCAAACGTTACCAGTTTTAAGATCACGCCGAATAATACTTTAACCGAAGTATCCTTTTTTAGATGCCATTCCCAAATCCCAAAGGGGAGTGCCCCGATTGGTCCTGCCAGAAATGCCCATTCAAAAATGAGACTCAGTCGACGGCAGAGCAGAAAGTAGAGGGTAAAAATGACCAAAAAACAGAATAAGGGAAGGTAGTCTCTCCAGAAAGATATTTTCATTTCCTTCACCCTGCGGAATTGCACGATCGCCAGAACCGGTTCCAGAGCAATAAAAAGACAAAGTGGCCAAGTGAAGACGAATTCCTGTGTCCAAGCACTGATCCAGGTGGTTCCCAATGCGCCGGTAACGAACGCCAAAACACGATAGCCAATAATCCATGTTAACATTCGACGCTCAGATTGAACGAAGCAAGCTGGGACCATAGCGAGAATCAGACTTCCAAGCAGTAATCCGGAACACCAGTAGAACCAGTTCCACAACCATTCGCGTGATGGGAGGTCGAATGCATACTCCGGCTCCACCGAAAGAATTTGACCAGCCCAATCAAAGTAACGATCCTGGGGAATATCAGACAGTGCCAGAGTATGTTGGTTCTTTGGCAGTAATTTGGGATCCCCCACATAGATACAAGCAGCTCTTGACTGGTTCCGAATATAAATACAACCACGGTGCAGGATGGGAGGCGTCCAGGTCAACTGACCAGTTAAAACAGAACAACGAGCCAGAATTTCACATTCATTCGGATTCGCGCGCAGTAAAATCAACTCGCCACGTTCATTAAGCATGATCAACTTACCATCCGCAACAACGATACCGGCCTGCCCTATTTCATCAGATGTATCATTGTTCGAACGCTCAGGACGTCCGGAGCCTTGTTCCCATAATTCATCCCCGGTTAAAAAATCAAGGCACCGAAATTTCCCACGTGATGGTCTTTGTGTTTTCGACTGTTGATCAAAAATGTCAAATCCATAAATCTTGCCATCAACAAGAACACTCGAAAGAACATCATTAGACAAGCTGCGGGAGCGCCAGATGTTCTTCAGGGGTTTATCCTGACTCAATTCCTCTGGTAATTCAAACAGCTGCGAACCGGATCGAAACGGAGCGGCAATCCACAAATATGGTTCTCGATAAATCGGCCAGGCGGAATGTTCGTCGTAACCTTCCGATAATTCGTGCTCATGCAATAGTTCCCCTGTTTTCAAATCATGGAAAACAAGCGCATTCTCTAGATATCCGACGACAAGCTGCCGTCCGTTTCGCTTAATCGGCATCGCAGGGTTGTAGCTGGCAGGTTGATCTCCCTCAGCCCAGGCAGTCTTACCATCAGATAAATTTAAAGCGACCAGGCTCGCTCCCGGCCCTCCTACCGGTAGAATCGCAAGATCATCAACAACAGTCGGCGAGCAAGAATATCCAAAGCCTGCCCCCCCTTTGCCTTGAAATTCTTCTACCACATTGCGAGACCAGAGTAATTTCCCACTCTTGGCATCCAGACAACCAATTAACCCGCTCGGTCCAGAAAACAGCAAACGCCCGCTAGCTAATGTTGGTGTCGCACGCGGTCCCGGATAAACACCTGCCAATTCATAAGGCCAGTCATAACGATATTCCCAAAGCGTCTTTCCAGTTCGTGCATCGAGACAATAGACATATTGTCCTTGCAGCGTCTGAGCTTGGGTATAAACACGATTGCCCTTGGCAACAAACGCCGAATAACCTTGTCCTAAATCTTTGACCCACAGCACGGGAGGACCTACTAGAGGCCAATGATCTGCAAGATGAATTTCCGACGAATGGGCGTCAGAATGTACGCCACGCACAAAAGGCCAACCATCTTCAGTCACACCTGAAGTCAAAAAAAGATTGCTTTCATCTGCCTGCAAATGGACAGGCACCACAACTGTCAGCATGCCCCAGATCGCCAGGAAGCTTAACCCTTGACAGAATTCATGCCTGTTACCCAACGCATTCAATAATAAATATATCACACGAGACCCATCATAAAAGACGGAACAGAGCCGAGAATATTATGTTACAGGGGGCCATGAGTACTAACGGGCTCACCCCAGACCTTTACAATACTGCGGCTACCAATCTGCTTGCAACATTTATTGTCCAGATAAGTCTACACAAATCAACTCGCTTTCGCCGCGCAGGTATAAACGACTTCCTACCAGAGCGCAGTGAGAAAATATATTATCATCGTTCGGCTTACTAAAAAGATTTAGCTTTGAAATCACCTTGAAATGATTTGCCTTGCCATCGAGTAATAATAATCGCCCTCCTTTTCCGATTACAAGAATCCTTTTTGAATCTGTAATCAGAGTTGCATAATCACTCAAAGCCGCTTCTTCAGCAAACCAAGTGGTTTTCAAGTTAAGTTTTGAATTCAGGCAAAACATTTCATTCCAGACACAATAAATCAGATCGCCAATTTGAATCGGAGAACTCATATCGGGATTCAGATCTTCGTTGACCGCAATGGGCTTTGGGTTAATCATTCCATTTGCATCGAAGGAAAACAGACGCGTACCGTTGTTTTCAGTGGTGACCAACAGATTTCCGTTGACAGCCAGCGGTGTAGGAACATTAAAATCGCCGGTAAATTCAGGAATCACTTTCCATAATCTCTTTCCCGTTTTGACATCCCACCCACCAAGCGAAATAGCATCGTGACCTACGATCTGCAACCGCCCACCAAACTTTCCAGCGATGAGAGAACCATAACCAGCGGCTTCTCCTGGAGTTTTCCATAGAGTTTTACCGGTTTTGGGATCCAAGGCAACCAGAGAGGCTTCTTTAGCACCGGGGTTTACAATGAGCTTGTTTTCTACAATGAGTGGCGAAGAGCAAGCTCCCCAGGTGGGTTTTGATTCCAGACCATATTCATCGTACAGATTTTTTTCCAGAGAATTTTACCCGTCAATCGTTCGACACAATGCAAATGGCCAAAGGCACCCAGCAGAAACACTAGATCATTATAAATCAACGGGGTTGCGCGTGGAGAAGGTCCATAGTCCAGCTCACCCGGCGCGTCATATTCCAAGCGCCACTGTAATTTCCCATCGCGTGCTGACAAACTGCGAAAAACATCTTTTTGGTCAGTAAGGTCACGATCCCCAAATATGACATTTTCGGATGTCGAAGCAATTCCTCCCAGCCCCGGAAAAGCAAGAGCAAACTTCCAGACTTGTTTTGCTTTGGGAGGAAGTGACGCAGGTAATTGCCGAGTCAAACCATTTCGGTGCGGTCCGCGCCACCCCGGCCAAATCTGTTCCGATAGTTTAGTCTGTTTGTAGCTTACTTTTTTTTTACATCTTCGGCTTTGTTCCGTTTAGAAATCTGCTTGGGAAGTTCAGCCGGTACAAAGCCGACAAGTGATTCTAACGCGACACAAAGTTCTGGATTGTGCCCCACATTCATAAGAGCAGATGATAATTGTCGGCGTTCTGTGGGCGTTATATTTCCACTGGAAAATGCAGTGATAAATGGAACTGGTTTTGTTTCCGCAACCACGCGCAAATCTCCTTTTTTGATCGTGCCGCAACCTTGCAACAGCGGTTTGGCATAGCTGGAAATGATAGCAGCAGCACGTACGTCTTTACCAAATTCCAGTATTTTGCAGGCACCATCGCTACAGGCTGCACTAATTTCGAGTTTTTCAGGAAGTTTCACGTTGGCATTTTTTAAAATGGTAACGGCAGCGAGATGTTTTTCATCACTGTCTGAGGGACCGAGTAAAATGCGATAGCCATTTAAGTCTTTGGCTGTTTTAGCAGGATCTTTAGCGGGGACGACAATCAACCCTGTTTGGGTTGTTTTTCCCTGGAGATCTGAGAGACTGGCGAGGACGTGAACCTTCATCTTCAATTTTTTCGCATCAGAGCGAACGACAGAATTCTTGCCAATGATTAGATAAGAACTCTCCTGTTCATCATCCTGAATCGCTTTCGAGAGTGAGTCTGAAAACGTGACTTTCACTTTGCTTCCCAAGCGATTTTCGAGATATTCGCCAAGCTTCTCATATTTACGTTGAGCATATCCCTTCACACACGGGCAAGAAAGGGGAGCCGCCAATGGATCCATCACGATCAACGAAAGTGTCCGCTGACTGTCTTCAATCGCTGGCGTTTTTTCACCCGTGTAAGCTGGCGCGACGCTTAATAAAAGGATCACAATCAGCGACATCAGTAGAATCGAGTTCTGTTTGAAAGTCACTTTTTCTCTCCCCAGATTGATGAGTGATATCAGATTGAAAGTCAGCTGCAAAACACGGTATGAAGCTAACGCGTGCCTGCAATGTCTCAACCTTTTTTCTTTGATGTACTTGCAGTTGCCGTCGGTTTTTGGGCCATCACAATGATATGATTTCGTGTCAGATCCATCATGTAAACCCGGCTACCATCAGGGGAAACCATAATAGAAACATTCTTACAACCCGGCACCAATTTTACTTTTCCAATAAAGTCAAGGTACTTCCCCTCTGTAGAATAACGTTTGATATATCCCAGATTCGATTCTGCCGTATAAACTTCGCCATTCCGCCCCACGGCAACATTCATGGGATTACAGCAACTTCCGAAGCCTTCAACTCCATTCCGATCCCGTTTTCCCCAATATTTGATCAGTTTTCCTTCACTATCATAATGATTAACACGATGCCTTGAGTTTTCTGCTACAAAAATTCCCTGCTGGTTACATTGAACATCCATCTGTCCACAACAACCCCGAAGACCTTTCACAATAATCTTTCCATTTTCATAATTTTTATCGGTACGCCAAACTTCGTAACCATACCCGGTAGCTGCTGAGCAGGCAATGAAGATCTCTTTATCGTTAGTAGACAGTGATGAAACCCTTAATTTACGTTTTGATAAGGCTTCTACCTGAGCGTCGATTTCTTTTTCAGTCAGTTGTTTTTGCTTGGTCTCTTTTTCCATCTTTTTATAATGTGCCATGATGCTTTCATAGCCAACAATTCGTTTCTTCTCTTGTTCGGATAACGTCTTACTTTTACTTTTGATATCGTCGATCATTTTTTGGAGGCGAGGCACCATTGTTACAGTGACATTTGAACGTGCCTTCATTTGTTGCACGACCTGTTCGCGTAATTTCCCGCTATTTTCTTTAACCGCTTTGGCGTGAGGAGCATCTTTGGTCATGAGCAATTTTCCGTGTGAGTCAAGTTTGATTAATTTCCCACTACCGGCGATGTAAACCATATCGTCTTCATCTACATTAATCGCATCCGGGGCGATGGGAACCTTCCATGTTTCAAGCAACTTCCCGTCACGATTAAATACCCGAATTTCTCCCGGACCATTACCACAGGCGGCTATAAGATTTCCTGCTTTGTTCATACAAAACGTATTGATTCGCATAGTCGAATCAGATTTACTGCCCACTTCAATAATCGCAATTTGCTCGTGCGTCCCTGCGGGCACTTTCACAGATTTTTTCGAACTCAAAGTTTGGAGGGGGGAAGAAGTTCGGACGGTGGGAGATGAGAGTCGCTTACCTCTAGTAAATGTTCCCGAAACCTTCCCTCCATTTTTTTGGGGTTCGACGGCTTCAGCATTATTCATTGTCGTTAGACTGCAAAAACACCCAAGAAAAACCGTCAGCAACATCCAGGAAAAAGAATGAAAGTCACGCATCACTGTACTCCATTATTAAAGAGTGATTTGATTCAGGGACTATCTTCGTATTACACTGTGAGAAATCCCAGTATTCTATTGAAAAGACATCAATTCATTATCCGTAAAACGATACGCAAAATGCGCACGCTTGTTATGCCTCAGGTATTTTGTGAAATCTGACTTGTCTCGATTTAGAAGTTACCAAAGAGAGAATCCTCCTCAGATCTACTGATGTGAAATGATCTATACTTACGTATAATAACCTAATGCTCTCCGAATGAAATACCATAGAATCAACATTTCAGAAAACGAGACATTTTATTAGACGATCAGAATCACAAAATGTTTCAAGTATTTACTGACCTAGAATGCAGGATTAAAGTCACGCTTCGGATACAGAGTTCAATTCGTTTTAGAGACAAAAATATCATCTCTTTATGCTTAATTATTCCAAAATTAGTCAAATAACCCACTGTATCAGCGAGCAATTCGTTGCGGTAACATACTTCGATAATTCCACTTACAATTGATCTTAAAGATTTGACGATCAACGTGAACCAGGGCCAGTGATGACTTAGTATGAAATTATGATCCCGCTAAAATGGGGCCATAAGCAACACAAAGTTTGTACAATCTCGGATTGACTATTCCACAATATTCTGGAGCGACTCAAATGAAACCTCTTTTGAAAGGATCGTTTTTCCGTGCTGCGACAGCGTTTGTGATCTGTACCAGTTTGGCAGGGACATCAAACGGCATGTCTCCCAAACGTCCTATGAACGTCGTATTCTTTCTAGTTGACGATCTCGGCTGGACTGATCTGGGTTGCTATGGCAGTGATTTCTATCAAACGCCCCATATCGACCAGCTTGCCGCTGATGGGATGAAATTCTCACAAAACTACTCGGCCTGCAATGCTTGTTCGCCAACACGTGGTGCATTGATGACCGGTATGTATCCGGCTCGTACTCATCTAACGGATTGGATTCCCGGCTGGGGGAAACAGTATAGCCAATTCGCACTTCTACCCCCAAAATGGAAGCAGCATCTAGAGCAGAAACACACTTCGTTACCCGAAGCACTGCATGACGCCGGCTTCACGACGCTGCATTTAGGAAAATGGCATCTTGGCGGTTCGGGAAATCTCCCTCAGGATCACGGATTCGATATCAATATTGGAGGTTCCAAACGTGGTTCACCAGCAAGTTACCACTTTCCCTACGGTGGTGCTGCGATGAAGTGGCAAAGCAATTTGACTAAGTCACAGCGCGAAGGACGCTACCTCACAGATCGACTGGCAGACGAAGCGGTTGCTCTCATCGAACAGAATAATGAGAAACCTTTTTTTCTATATTTCTCATTTTACTCGGTACATGCCCCCATTCAGGGTCGGAAAGACCTGGTGCAGAAATACAAACGATTGCCAGCCGGTGAAAATCACAAGAACCCAGAGTATGCGGCTATGGTGGAAGCCGTTGATGAAGCAGTAGGACGCGTCCGAAGTCAACTTGAACAAAGCGGAATTGCAGACCAAACATTAATTGTATTCACGTCGGATAATGGCGGTGTTCGGCGCAAGACGAGCAGCAACGCTCCGTTACGAGGTGAAAAAGGACAGCATTGGGAAGGTGGTTCACGAGTTCCGGCAATTGTGCATTGGCCC
>NZ_CALEMX010000026.1 GCF_937910335.1 uncultured Gimesia sp.
TTGCAAAAGATTACCAAACAAAATTATGGCTACAATGAACGACTATGGCGTCTATGGTGGGCTTCAACGCAAAACAAAACAGGTCTCTTACCTGTCATTCAATAATCGACCTCGTTGATTGCCTGCAGAAGTTCGTTCTCTGCTCTGATTATTTTATTCAGTAAATTCCAGAGCTTCGCAAAGCGATCCCAGGTACTGGTCATAGTTTTTCCATCGATCCAACCCTGATTGATTCATGGGACGGCGAACTTGCCAGTTACTTGCTGTTGTCACAGGCCGGTCATTCTCCTGAAAATTCAAGCATCGATCATCCCAGGAAATTTCAAGATAATCGACGAGTGCTCTGGTTTTCTCTTCCTGATTTGCTACCAGCTCGGAATAGTGCAATTCAAAAGGTGCCACCGGCAGAACACGCTGCCAATGCTGCATGACCCTTTGATACTCGCGATAATAAAGCCCCAGATCCGTTAAATTAAAGGAATACTCATGACCCCGACGAAAGCGCTGAAAATAACAGGAAAGGCACGTATCAAGTGGATGCCTTTGGCAATGAATCACTTTTGCTTTCGGGAATAAAATTGCAATCAGTCCCAGATATAAAAAGTTGGCGGGCATTTTATTTATAATTCGGATAGCCGCATCATCAAACGAGCGTAATCGACTCAGATACGCATCTCCCATACCTGCAAATACATTTTGCGGTAAATTTATGATACACTCCGGAAAGTCGGACTCCGTTGTCGCGTACTTTTTTAGCGTTCCAGCAATACTCGAAATATCCGGCAACTCCCCTGCCCCATGAACTTCAGGATGGCTGGATAAGATTTGTTCTACAAGAGTAGTACCAGTGCGAGGCATTCCCACAATAAAAACAGGGACTTCACTCGATATGCCCAATGGAGAGAGTTGTTGAATTAACTCAGTAGAAAATACTGAAATGAGTCGATCGATTTCCTTTCTGAACAAATCGATACTAAACTCTGAATGACGGAAATGATTTCCATTCTCGTAAGCAGCGAATGCTTTATCATAATCCTTGATATCATTATAAATTTTTCCCGCTGCAAACCCCAAAAAGCAGCGATCTTCATCTGATAGATCGGGCCGCGATATTTGCTGTTCGACAAGGGAAACAAGTGGATCATCACTTGTAAATTTTCTCGTAGCAGAATAATTAAAATATGCTTCTGCATAATCCGGCTTTAAACTCAAAGCGGTCAGATAGTGCTGTTCCGAAAGATCAAATTCTCCGACTAAACGATAAATGGCGGCAAGATTATGATGGTATTCAGCAACCCGCGGATTTAAAGCAATTGCTTTTTTGATACGCTCGATGCCAGAAGGATAATCGCCGCTATGTGAGGCAGCCAATCCGTAGAAATGCATAAACTGGGGATTATTGACATTTGACGGATAATAAGGCTTCATCAGGTCTTCTGCTTTTTTTGCCTGATTCGCCCGCAGTAATTTAATGGCTTCCATGATGAGATCGGCCATGCTTTTCCCAATTGCATTCCTGAATAATACTCTAAAATCGATACCAATAATAAGAATGCATCAGAGTCGGAAATGGAACGTTTTTCGGAAGTAACGCCACAACCATTGGCCGGTAGTTAACTCGCTGACCTGAAAACGGGCTTTGCCACGCATGTTTGCCCGGAATAAGACTACATCTTCGTCGAGGGGGACAATCGCCTGATATGCGGTACTTGATAATTTCTCACGACCATCCTTATCAGTTACGGTTGGTAATTCACCACCCATTTTATTAGAAAGAGTCGGTGGAACATGATCAAGATGACCGTGAGCAACACGTTCTATTTTCGATGTGTAGGTTTTATCGGGTAAATGTTCCAGTTTGAGTTCGACGGTCTGACCAAGATTAAAATCATTCCGGTATTCCTGATCAATAAACAATACCGCTTGAAAACGAGCATCAGGAGCAATGCTCAACATATGTGTCCGTTCTTCGAGATAGCAATTAGCATTCTTTGCATCAAGTGGGCTTCCAAACCAACGGGACAATTGTTTTTTGGAGTCTGATAATTTTGGCTCTGGCTGACTGGCCGGCGCAACAATAATTCCACTGATTGGCGCAACCACTTTCATATTACTGAGATGTTCTTTAATTTCAGCGATTTGTTCTTCAATCGTCTCAAGTTTCTCTTTTGAGACCTTTACACCAGCCTGATCTTCTAATGCCTGGAATTTTCGAACTTCCCCTTCCTGAACTTTTAGATCTGTTATTAATTGATTGAGCTGATCTTCTTTTTCAAGATTTACAATACTTGCCAGTAGCTGGCCCTTTTCTACACGCTGACCTGGTTCAGCATACACCTGATCCAATCGACCTGTTTCTGTCGAATAAACATGCTTCACTTCATACCCTTCTAGAATGAAGGGGGCTTCAAAATGCATGGGAACTGGAATCAAAAGTATTCCAAGAATCACAGCGGCAGTGACAGTCAGCGTCGCTGAGACTTTGAAGTAATTCATGGGTTCGGTCCTCGGTGCAGAAATAATTTTGTAAATGTTTTTGAATATGCCACCAACAAAAGTCACTATGGAAATGACTGCGAGTGTAATACCAATGCTTTGTAAATCATATGGTTTTAAAACCGTATACAGAAAGAGCGTAATCCCGAACATAATGAACCAGCGATACACGGATGCTGATATCGCGTAAGCTATAAATCCGAACGTGCCAGTCTCTGGCATAAAGGGATCGCGCTGCGACTCGATTCCCAGACAAACCCAGGCAAAGGTATCGCGAAGACGCTTATCCGCTTTTTGCCTTAAGTTGGGTATCTCAAGAAAATCGCTCATCATGTAGTAACCATCGAATCGCATCAATGGGTTCGCGTTAAAGATCACCGTAGTGACCGTCGAAATGAAAAACAGGTTTAATGCCAGGTGATTGAGGAGACCCGGTTTCGTAAACCACCAGACCCAGACGGCAATCGCAGACATGATCACCTCGATATACATTCCCGCGCCACCAATAATAATTCGCTGCCATTTATTCCTTAGCATCCAGGAATCGGAGACATCACAATAGAGACAGGGGCTGAAAACCAGGAACATGATTCCCATTCCATGGCACTCTCCACCATAGTGTTTACAAGAGATACCATGTCCAAATTCGTGGATAACTTTCGCGGCTCCAAGCACAAACCACATATAAATCAGATTCGGCCAGCCAAAGAATTGTTGAAATTCTGGTAAACGACTTCGAAAGGCTTCAAATTGCACACCAATCAATAACCAGGAAGAAACAATCAACAGGCTGAACATAGTTGTCGCCCAGGGTTTCCACATCCATTTTACGTAAGGATATAGTTTCTGCAGAGAAGTTTCCGGATCCCAGCCCGGAAGTCTTAGATAAAGCAGATTCTTAAAAGTCGTGAAGATTTTTTTACTTTTTTCTTCCCGACGCTGTTTAATAAGTGTAACACCCTGTCCTGGACGCCCACTGGTCAACAAGCCTTTTCGATACAAGTCAGAAATCAATTGCTGAATCTCAGAAATTGAAAGTAGTAGTGTGGGATATTGCCGATGCACCTCATCTTTGATCTCTTCCGGGCAGCGTTCACCGTTCAAGAGATTTAAAATATAAAACTGCTCTGGATGAAGTCGCGCGTATTTCAGTGAAACCGGATCTTTGATTACCCAGTATCCGAGTCCTTTATAATGAATCCATTTGCTGATCAAATCATCGCGCACGCTCAACGGAATCGGCCGTTCGGTTGAGGATGTCATGGATTCGCTTAAAGTA
>NZ_CALEMX010000027.1 GCF_937910335.1 uncultured Gimesia sp.
GTCAAATGCCTTTTTTTAGACTAAAAAGGATCATGGCCGACTCGTCAATTTCACGACTGATGACTATTGATCATCCTGGAGTTTTCGTTCCAGTTTGTATTGCTCAAGGACTTCGCGCTGATTGTAGAGTTGTTCCTCAGGCCCGGCTGGGTAGAACTGCACGTCATCATTCAAGTAATAAGCGGATGGCAAAGTCTGACCACCGATACTGGATTGGCAACCGGTGCTGGTCAAACCGATTAATGCTAAACCCAGAATTCCAACGCTTGACCAATTCTTAAACTGGCGAATCACCATGATTATCCTCGGATTGAAAAGTTGTCGAATGGCACCTGCTGAGGGACATAAAAACAGCATAAGTCAGGAGCCGGGAACACCTTGGGATTAGCCTGTCCGTTTACTAAATCCAGCCAACTTCATCATGAAGTGACATACAAGGCCACACAGTAGTACAAAGCATGTACTCTGTTTATCGACAATCAAAACCGGAATCTTCGGAATATTTTACCTAATCGGACAATATTTTGTATAAAGAAAGTCTTCAGAACATAGATATGGCAGCTCAGGAAGATTTGAACACCCTTTGTAACTCATCCAGAGAGACTTTCCCTTCCGCGACCAAACGAATGCCATCTTTCTGAAACGTTGGCATATCTTGTTTTTTGGCAAATGCCCTGATTTTGCCCGGTTCTGCCCCGCCGATGATCAGTTGCTTCATTTCATCAGTCATTTCGATGATCTCCATCATCAAGGTTCTGCCATAGTAACCCAGACCATCACACTTCTCGCACGGTTCGATTTCGTTTCCTTCTTCATCCACGGTTTGGCGGGGGGGGCGATAGAGCATTTTAGTGGATTTGGGCAGACCCATTTTTTCAATCATTTTGGGATTCGGACGGAAGGCTTCCTTACATTCATCACAGAGCGTACGAATCAATTTGTGCCCAATCACACAGCGGAGTGCATTGACGCCTGATTCCAATCCACCGGCTAATTGACAGAATTTAATCAATCCTGCTACCGAATCCTTGGCGGAAATTTCTGCGATCATAGAAATGTCATCTTTGACGTTCAGTACACTCTTGACATAGTCTTCATCTTTGATGGGATACAGATAAATGATATCAGCTTCCATGCGAATAATTCGTCGTAGCTCATCGTCAAACGTATCGCCTTCTTTTTTCTCGAGTGTTGCAATGTGACTAAAATCACGGTGCTCTGGATCAGCAATTGAGAAAATGGTGTATTGATACGCGTCGACAGAACGTACAACTCCAAACGTTGTAGTCGTTGTACCAGTATTTGGTGCACCACCGACGAGGATCAAGCCGTTACGGCCTTTACTCAACTCTCGGATTTTTTCTTTGTTCTCCTCCGTGATCCCAATGTCATCAGCACGGTCCAATGGTACTTTGACATTAATCGCTTTGATAGAGAGGCGTTCCCCCCCCTCTGCCGGGCTTGTGGAAACCCTGAGCTGATAGGAAACTTCTTCCAGTTCAGCAAAGACACCGCCTGATTGAGGGCGTTTTCGTTCCTGAATATTCAGTCCCGATAAAAGCTTGATGATCTGGACAACAGCCATCCCCTGCTGTTTCGATAAACGAGGACCAGCATTTGCAACGCCGTCAACATAAAAGACAACCTGGTACCGCTCCCCTTTGGGTTCAAAACGCATGAATCCTGCACGGATTGCCAGACCATCGGTGATGATGTTCTTGGCAGGCATCAAACCGGCTTTTACCAGCCGGGCATTCTCTTTCAAATTTGCAGGCTGGCCGTTAAGTGCGCCTTGAAAAGAGACCGGTTCAATCTCTTCTTCCTCTTCTTCCTCATCTTCACGAGATTTTCCAAAACCAAATATCACAAGAGATACCTCTTAAAAAGGGTTAAGTATGTGCCTGATAATCTCTCTATTTTATCTCAATTGTCAGTAGGCGCTTCAGTGTTTTTTAAAGCAGGCCATAATCCTGCAATGTCTTCTCCAGAACTGTCATGGATGCTTTATCGAGCTGCGTCATCGGAAGTCGAACTTCACCATTATCGCGTCCGAGCAACTGCATAGCCGCTTTGATCGGGATTGGGTTGGTGGCCAGTCCCAGCAGATTTCTGCAGAGCCCAAACAATTTATAGTGCCATTCCCGGGCTAAATTCAAATCACCCGCATCAAAAGCATTCAGCATATTTTTGACATCACCGGGAACAATATTTCCGACAACTGAGACCACTCCCTTTCCACCCAACACCATCAGAGGCAGTGTCAGGCTGTCATCACCAGAAAGCACAGTCAGATCGCATGCAGAAAGAATATGCGATGCCTGATCCATTGAACCCGTGGATTCCTTCACAGCAACAATATTGGGGATTTCAGCCAGTCGGATAATGGTTTCCGGCTCAATATTTTTGGCAGTGCGTGCGGGAATATTATAGATCACTATGGGGATCTCAACAGCTTCGGCAATTGCCTGGTAATGCTGAAAGAATCCTTCCTGTGTCGGTTTGTTATAATAAGGAGCCACATGCAGTCCACCATCGACACCTGCATCTTGTGCAAATTTGGTGAGTTCGACTGCCTCCTTTGTACTGTTTGAACCTGTCCCCGCCATCACCTTGATGCGGCCTGCAGCCTGATTACAAACAATCGAAATGACCTGTTTGTGTTCTTCATGTGAGAGTGTTGGTGATTCACCTGTCGTTCCCACAGGACACAAAGTATCAGTCCCTTGCTCGATGTGATAATCGACAAGGCCACGCAGCGCGGTTTCGTCGATTTCCCCATTTTTGAAGGGAGTGATCATTGCCACAGAAAGACCTGCAAACAGGTCATTTTGATTTGCCATGCTTTCAATACCTTAAAACAAATTTGGGAATCAGTCTCGATTAACCTGAGACATTCCCGCTTGATCAATGCTGTAGATTGACAGAAAATGAAAACTAAGTACGACTTTCCCAATCGACATTGGATAATGATGCCAGTGCTAATTGCAATGCATGTGTTCCATCTCGGCCATGTCCTTGAGCTTGAACCGCAAGATAAAGTTGATGCCCCAGCGCCAGACCGGGCAGACTCAAATTCATCGCTTTGGCTTCTGCTAATGCAATTCCCATATCTTTGATGAAATGCTCGACGAAAAAGCCAGGATCGAAGTTGTTGTCCATAATTCGAGGGCCAAGATTCGAGAGTGACCAACTGCCGGCCGCCCCACTCCCAACCGATTCCAATACCGTTGGCAGATCCAGTCCTGCTTTATAACCATAGAGCAAGGCTTCACAGACTCCGATCATATTGGTAGCGATCAGAATTTGATTTACCATTTTCGTGTGTTGACCGGAACCGGGACCACCCTGATACACAATAGTCTTGCCCATGGCATTCCAACAGGGCTTTAGAGCATCAACAACCTGTTCATCTCCACCAATCATGATGGACAATGTTCCATTTTTTGCGCCCACATCTCCACCAGAAACAGGTGCATCAATACTATGCACGCCTTTTGCTGCCGCAGCCTCTGCAATCTCAACTGCCAGTGAAGGATCGCTGGTTGTCATATCTACCAGAATCTTATCTGATGAGGCGCCCGCCAGCGCCCCCTGCTCTCCCAAAAGAACTTCTCGTACATCAGCGGGAAATCCAACGATTGAGAAAATGACGTCAGATTTTTCGGCAACCGCTTTGGGAGAATCGGCCCAACTAGCCCCTTTTTTTAGCAGTGTTTCTGCTTTCGATTGACTGCGATTATAGACTGTTGCAGAAAATCCAGCATCCATCAGATGACTCACCATGCTGGCACCCATAACTCCCGTTCCAATCCAGCCGATTTTTGTTGTTCCTGGTTGAATTGTTGGAGTCGCCATAATATCTCATCCCTATAGTCACGCAGTTAAAAAATGCAAATCACGCAAAAAGCAAGTGTAATAATCTCATTGTAAATCGTAAAAAAAAGACTGCTATATCTCAAGTTAGCGCAATCTTTCTCTTTGGCAGTATATCGAGCAGTGACTCAGAAGTCATACCACTGGTTCATTTTTTTTGACAACAATCGCCGCTGATTTGCCCTTTTGTTGATTGAATTTAAGAGTAGAACTAGACGAAACTTGCGATTCGAACGACAAGTAGGGAAAATCATGATTTGTGCTGCAAGAAACCCCTGGTAAACTGATTCAGATGCTGGTTGACTAATTTTCACATAATCGATGACGTTTCATGTGAACTTCCAGTTAATATTGGTCTGTTTTCCCTTCTGTTTCCCATAATCACTTTCGAATGAAATCTCTGCATGACTGAACCGCGGGCGTATCTGAACGGCTCTATGATTCCTTTCTCAGATGCAAAACTGGCAGTGACTGACCTGGGCATTGTCTACGGAGCATCCATCACAGAGATGGTGCGTACTTTCGCGCATCGATTATTTATGTTGAACGAGCATATCGACCGCCTGTATTCTGCCCTGGACTATGTTTTTATTGAACCTGCTCTGGAGAAATCCGAACTCAAGAATATCTGTGAATCGATCGTCAAGCACAACTCACAATTACTGCCTTCCGAACAGGACTTGGGCTTAACCATATTTATTACGGCAGGTCACAATCTACCGTATCTGGGACTGACTGAACTGGAAACATGCCAAACTCCCACAGTTTGCGTACATACGTTTCCACTAGCATTTGAGCTTTGGGATACAAAATATGTAACCGGTCAGCATTTAATGCGTGCCAAAGGACAACAGCTTAATGCAAACATTTTTGATCCCCGGATTAAATCTCGCAGTCGTATTCACCTGTATCGAGCCGATAAACTGGTTCGAATGCAGGAGCCACAGGCCAGTGCGCTTTTGTTTGATCAGTCCGGATTTGTTTCGGAAACGACCATCGGCAACTTTTATCTTGTCAAAGATGACGTGATTCAATCACCGCGTCCGGAAAATATTCTCGGGGGAATCAGCCAGATGATGGTTGTCCGCTTAGCGAAACAGTTGGGACTTCGCTATGAAGAAACAGATATTTCAGAAAATGATATTCTAGATGCAAATGAAGCATTGACGTCCTCTACCGCATATTGTCTGATGCCCGTTACTCGATTTGGTGACCATCTGATATCCGATGGCTCTCCGGGACCTGTCTTTCAAAAGATGATCTCAGCCTGGAGTCGAGTGGTGGGGATTGATATCGTTCAACAGGCTCAACACAGGGGAGAAGCGAGACGGAACGCACCGTCTTAGAAGCAATCAATTTCATCTTTCAAGTCGTTTCGATTTAATACCAGGAACCTCACACGTGTCGCATTATCTGGAATTTTTCAAACAGTTTCGTACCACATTTGAAACGACCGGAGCCATTGCTCCCAGCAGTCGTTTTCTAGCATCGGATATGGCGGGGCCGATGAGGCAGCATCAAGGACCAAAACAGGTTTTGGAGATTGGACCGGGTACAGGAGCGGTCACACGACAGATTGTGAAACAGATTCAACCGGGAGACCAGCTTGATCTGGTAGAATTGAATGAAAAGTTTGTCGAGATTTTGCATCAACGATTTGATAAGGAAAAGGGATTTCAAGAGATCAAACATCAGACTTCCATCCATAACTGTCCCCTGCAGGATTATGGGGCAGGACAGGAATATGATTACATTGTGTCAGGTTTACCTCTCAATAACTTTCCTACAGAACTGGTCGGTGAAATATTCAAAGCCTATTTTCGTCTGCTCAAACCCGGCGGAGTACTATCCTACTTTGAATATATGTATGTCAGGCCCCTCCGCAAAGTGATCTCAAGGGGAGAAGAAAATCAACGTATTCGTCAAATTGATGAGATCATGGCGAATTATACCCGAGAATACCGAATTCAGACTGATTGGGTCTGGCTTAACCTTCCCCCAGCCTGGGTACAACATCTGCAAAAAGATAAAGGCAATGCTCCTCTGCTAGCAGAGCAAGCTGCCTCAAAAGAACTGAAACCTTAAAGAAAATTCACCAGGTAATTTATGCAGTGGCTTTATTACTCGGAGTCTTTTTTCTTTGCATCTGATTTTTTGTTCTCACTTTTAGGGCGGTTTCTTCCCTGCTCGCCTCTGAAACGAGATGTGTTTCCGCCTTGATCTCTCCGGAGAAACATTTCGCTTAAATCCAAAGCGCCATCCTTGTTCTGATCCAGTTGGTCAAAAACCTGGCCAACCTTTTGCAACTCGTCCTTACTAAGTCTGCCATCTCGGTTGGTATCTAAAACTTTCATCAATGCAGGAACAGGACGGTTTCTGGTTGAATTTTCACGACGGTTCTTATCACGATCGCCTTCAGATTGTTTTTTTGCTTTATCACCATCGCGTCTTTCTGGACGTCGTCCGGGACGAAATGCCATCACGGTTTCCATGAATTCCTTTTTGGAAAGTTCAGCGTCTTGATCTTTTCCTGCTCGTTCCAGAAT
>NZ_CALEMX010000028.1 GCF_937910335.1 uncultured Gimesia sp.
GGTCTGGCGCAAATCGCATGCCAAAGCGAAGGAAGTCATCTGGGAAATGCGGGACAGAAGATGTCATTAGTATCATTCGTGAATTGCACCGTTCGGGTAAACTTCACGCTGAGTACGATGAACATTGAGTTGAACTCACAACGGTCTGTTTCAGAGTTTTCAGTTTCGATATTTAAAACTTTTTTCAGGGAAACCAGCCATGACCCCCTTGTCTGGAATTCAACCTTCAATCAATCATACATCACTTTTATCAGATGTGGCTAAGGCACCATCTCAGTTAAATCAGACCGGGAAAGAATCTCCGGAACTCAAAGAAGCATTTCAGAAGTTCGTCGCTGGAACGTTTTACAAGCAGATGTTCAAAGCGATGCGCGAAGGCCAGAATAAGCCTGCGTATTTTCATGGCGGTCAGGCGGAAGAGATGTTTCAGGCTCAGCTCGATCAACAAATTTCTGAAGATCTGGCCACCGGTGAGGGAAGCGCTTTTTCTGATACGCTGTTTTCCGCATTTTCACGGCAAATCAATGCGAAGTCTGCCCAGTCTCTCGAACTCTCTTCGAGTGTAACACCTTGATTTTCAAGGTATTACGCATCTAAATCAGATTCTGATTAAATCAGACGCGAGAGCAGGTCCGATTATGCCGATTATAACGATAGGCGATTTTCTCCATCCGTGAGGATGGATTTTATAATCAGGGAGAAAGGGGGCTCCCATGCATGCAGGACAAAGCGCGTCCGCGCAAAGCATTCAACAGCAATTGCTGAGTCAGTTGGTGGGGATTCTGAATGATTTGGAACCCATCCAAAAACAACTGCTCGATCTCTACCAGGCAAAATCCAAGGCACTCAAGCAGGTTGATGTGGCCCGCTTTGAACAGTTTGGAGTTGTTGAAGAAGAACTGACTCGAGAGCTTCAGTTTGTATTGCTGGCCCGACAACAGTTGCTTCAGAAAGCAGAACAGCACGGATTTCCTTCCCAGACGATGAAGGATTTACTTTCCGGGTTGGATGTTGCAGAAGCAGACTTAGTCTTTCAGCGCATCGATGATGCAGAACAGCGATCCAAAAAATTAAGACACGAAAGCTGGGTGCAGTGGATTGTTTCGCAACGGTCCTATCAACATTACTCGCAAATACTGGAACTGATTGCGAATGCAGGGCAAAAAGTTCCAACTTATTCACGCGGTCAAAATGAAAGTAACACAGGGGGAGCGATATTTGACGCATCGGCGTAATTCTTTTTCTTAGTAAAAAGAATTCATATCCAATTGTTATTCGCGCGTCTGTCGTTACGGAAATGCTGTCATGGGACTTAATGCATCACTATCAATGGCCAAGCAGTCGCTTGAGATCTTCGGGACCGGAATCCAGGTAGCCGGCCAGAATATTTCTAACGCGGGTACTCCCGGATATATCCGCGAAGAAATGGTGCTCAATCCATCAGATCCGTTTCGCCAGGGGGCACTCGTTCTGGGAACGGGTGTTGAAATTTCCGGTATTCAGCAGCAGATTGATCTGTTTCTGGAAACGCGTATTCATTCGGCTAATACAGAATACTCCACAATTTCAGAGCGGAATCTGATTTACAAACAGCTGGAAAGTGAGATACGGGAATTATCAGAGGGCGACCTTTCGACAGGACTGAATGATTTTTTATCCACGCTCAATAATGTCGTGAATCAACCCAGTTCGATTCCCGATCGCGAGTTTGTCGTCACTGAAGCTGAGAAGTTTGCAGCAGAAATCAAGTCTCTCCGATTACGAGTCAATGAATTGAGAGACGCACAGTCGATCAATGTTGAGAATCTGGTGACAGAAGCCAATGAACTGATCGATACGATCGTTGATCTGAACCCCAAGATTTCCAAACTGGAAGCATCCGGTTTACTGCAAAGTGATGCCGGAGCGCTCAGAAACCAGCGTTACACCGCATTGAATCGACTTTCAGAACTGGTTCCCATTCGCTACCGGGAACGTAATGATGGTGCCATCGATGTTTTTACCGGCTCGGATTATCTGGTTCTAGCGGGGACCTCACAAAAACTGACCTTAAAAACCGACACAGATCGAGGCGTGGTAGTACACGATGTGCTGCTCAGCCAGACGAATAGTAATATCTCACGTACGGGAGGCGAACTGAAGGGGATTATTGAGGGTCGGGATGATATTCTAGGTAGCTTTGTTGATCAGCTCAATTCCTACACTTCCAATTTGATTTTCGAGTTTAATAAGATTCATGCATCGGGTCAGGGAACGGCTGGTTTCGACCAACTGACATCAGCATCGAATGTGCTTGATCCGACGGTCAGTTTAAATTCCTCACAGACGGGCCTGCCTTTTCAGCCCCGGCACGGCAGTTTTCAAATCAAGGTGACCAACAAAACGACCGGGCAGACAAATACGACGACCATTAATGTCGACCTGGATAGTATTGGAGTAGATACGACATTAAACAGTTTATCAACTGACATTGGAGGTGTTGCAAACTTAACATCCTCCGTCTCAACTGATGGCTTGCTTACCATTAGCGCCAGCCCTGATTACGAATTTCAATTTGCCAACGATACCAGTAATACGCTGGCGACGATCGGCATTAATACATTATTCACAGGGACTGACTCGAACGATATCCAGATCAATTCTGTAATCAAGCAGAATCAACAATTTCTGGCAACCGGTCAGGGGGGAGGTCCTTCTGATGGCAGCAATGCTGTGTTGATGGCTGCATTTTCTGATAATCCCATTGAGAATTTGGGAAATATCACTCTGGATAGCTTTTATGAAAAAGTGATATCCAATGTCGCACAGGCTTCTGCATCTGAGGAAGCACTTTCTGAGGGGGCTCTGGCTTTCAGAGAGTCTCTGTTTGGTCAGCGGGAGCAGTTTTCCGGTGTCAGCATCGATGAAGAAACGATCAATGTATTGACCCGCATTTCCCAGATGACTTCCCTCGCTTTGGCACGTAATTTGCGCCATA